>NZ_JCACCM010000141.1:0-14507 GCF_059501405.1 Myxacorys sp. | reverse complement strand
GTTCAAGGATTATCGTACTTAATTTCGAATATTCCCGGTTAAGTTGACGATACCCACAGAAGGCCCTCTGGGTTAAATACCTGACAAACTGGACGTTCTGGAACCATGTGCGGGCGATCGCAGCACTGGCAGCAGCAGCATTGTTTACGCTAGCGACCAATCAATAATTCAATTCAGCAAAATTGTAAGTGTTTTTTGTCAGTTGTCATTGGTCATTTGCAAATACACCAATGACAGAGGCATTTCCCAACTACCCCTTGACATCCTTGAGTAGTATGTTTAACCTAATAGTTAATTAACTGCGCGGTTAAATACTCTTTCCCACCCTAAATGTCTACTGATCAATTAAGCGTTACCTTTGCTGCCCTAGCTGATCCGACCCGACGTGCTATCTTGGCTCATCTGGCTCAAGGTGAAGCCTCCGTAACTGAGTTGGCTCAACCCTTTGCAATGAGTTTGCCTGCGATTTCTAAGCATCTCAAGGTGCTCGAGCGTGCAGGATTAGTTACCCGGAGTCGAGAGGCGCAATGGCGGCCCTGCCGATTAGAGGCAGAACCACTTAAGGATGTGGATCATTGGCTTACCCAATACCGCCAATTCTGGGAACAGAGTTTCGATCGCCTGGATGACTATCTCCAGGAATTACAAGCAGAGGAAAAGAAAAAAGGTCGCAAGCACAAGACATAGATTAGATGCGCGCAATCGCACAGAACAACACCACCGCCCTACTCTAAGGAGAAACACAATGGTGAAACAAACTGGCTCTACTGGTACAGAAAGCGATCGCACAATTACTATCACTCGTGTCTTCAACGCACCGCGAGAGCTAGTGTTCAAAGCATGGACAGACCCAAAACACATTGAGCAGTGGTGGGGACCCAAAGGGTTTACAACTCGCGTGCTTGAACTAGATCTGCGTCCAGGTGGGCGATCGCGTTATGTTATGGTCGGCCCTGACGGCACAGAGTATCCGGGTAAAGGCGTTTTTCGCGAGATTGTTCCTCCTGAACGCATCGTTACCACTGATGAATTTGATGAAGGCTTCGATAAAGTGATGGACGCAGATCTGCCGCAGGGCATGGTGCTGACAGCATTGTTTGAGGAGTTAGACGGCAAGACGAAACTGACGCTCCAAATTGTGCATGAGTCTGCTGATGATCGGCGCAAGCACGAAGAAATGGGTGTTGTTGCTGGATGGAACTCCAGTTTCGATTGCTTGGACGAATACTTGGCAACGCTCTAGAAGGCGATAGCGTCAATGTTTCAGGATGGACTTAGGTTCGATTTATTCAACCTAAATCCAGTTCATCTTGTCATGCGATCGCTTAAAACTATTAAGGAGAAATACCATGCAAGTTGTTCAAAAAATCACTCCGTGTTTGTGGTTTGATGATCAAGCCGAAGAGGCCGTTGAGTTCTACACCACTATCTTCAAAAACTCAAAAGTTGTGAACATCTCTCGGTACGGAGAAGCTGGTCATGAAGTCCACGGAAAACCAGCAGGGACAGTCATGACAGTAGCATTTGAACTGGCTGGGCAAGCATTTACTGCACTCAACGGCGGTCCAACCTTCAAATTCAACGAAGCCATCTCGTTTCAGATTATGTGCGAGACCCAGGAAGAAGTGGACTATTACTGGGAAAAGCTATCTGAAGGTGGGGATGAAAAGGCACAGCAGTGTGGCTGGCTGAAGGACAAATACGGTGTTTCATGGCAAGTTGTTCCCACCATCTTGCTAGAGATGCTGAACGATTCTAATTTTGAAAAATCTCAACGAGCTACGGAAGCAATGCTTCAAATGAAGAAGATTGACATTAATCGGTTGAAGCAAGCGTAAGTTGCAATTGGGCGACTTTACACATCGTGATGACTTCAAAATTTACAGATGCAAGTTCCCCCTTCCGCCCAGAGTTTCTCATGCCATAGTTGAACGGAGGCAAATGACCCAGAACTCTATAGAACTTAGAAGGAAGAGATACTTCAAGCTCAGTTCACAAATTGCTCAGTTGGATAATGTCCAATTGCGTTCTCTGTGGGACAACCGTGAGTTGAATGAATCGAGTACAGGCTGGGGAACGAATCACACTATCTTTCTTGGACAATCCAAGGTCTTTGTGAAACACATTCCAGTTACAAACCTTGAATATGACAACCTGTTCTCCACCAGAAATCTCTATAATCTGCCAACTGCTTATAATTACGGCTTCGGTTCCACAGGTTTAGGAGTCTTCCGTGAACTCGTGGCTCATATCAAGACCACCTACTGGGTATTAGACGGAGCGATCTCCACTTTTCCCCTGATGTATCATTACCGGATTATGCCGTTCTCTGGACAACGAACGGATGTGGAAATGGAACGCTGGGGCAATCATGCAAATGTGCGAAAGTATGTGTCCGACAGAGCGATCGCCAACTATGAATTAGTGCTGTTCCTAGAGTACATTCCGCATGTTTTGGAGACCTGGCTGCGGGAAAATCCTAACACACTTCAGAACCATTTAGATGCCTTATGTACGACGATCGCCTTTTTGAGGACGAAAGGAATCATTCACTTCGACGCGCATTTTCGCAATATCCTGACCGATGGCGAACAGACCTATCTAAGTGATTTTGGTTTGGTACTGGACAAGAGTTTTGCGTTGACGAAAGATGAGGAAACTTTCTTTGAGCAAAACACATTTTACGACTATGGAGAAGTCCTGCGGAATCTGGGGCACTTGATTCGATCGCCCTATGATGCCTGTTCGGAAGCTAAACAACGCAAGATGATGGAGAAATATGGCATCAAAGCAGGTTTAAAACCTTATGAAGTGGGGGCGATATTACTCGACAACATCGAGCAGATACATACTGATGGAGATCTGAAATTAGATGAGTTTTATGTCGCCAGCATCGTCAAGTACGGCAGCATTATTGCATTGATGCAAGGCTTCTCTGCAGAGATGTGGGGAAATGACCAGAAAGATACGAAGCTGCCTCACATGGCACTACAGCAGTTGCTCAAAGAGACGGGGTTGATCGCTTGGTATGGACACTAAACCTAACAACACATCTGCTCTACAAGATAGGGAACTCACGATTACTCGCATGTTTGATGCGCCGTGCCACCTTGTGTTCAAAGTTTGGACCCATCCGAAGCATCTTGCCTGCTGGTTAGGTCCAAAAGATTTTACAACCATCGCCTGTCAGATGATATGTGCAATTGGGCGGCATTTACCGAGCCTGTATTCGATCGCCCGAAGGCAAAGACCATTGGATGCAGGGTATCTACCACGAAATCATTGAGCCAGAACGATTGATCTTCTCCACTCTCTTCCTTCGTTCTCCTAAACTCTTCTATTCCAGTTCTCCTAAAATCGTGAACCGAATGTGATTGATCGCTAGGTCTCCGACAGAAACATCGACCAAATCGCCCACCGGAATTCCTTGACTCCTCAGCGATTCAAACGTAATACCTTTGCCAATCTCGGCGTGATACCACGGTAAGCCCATGAAAAAACGGGTTGGGTAAGGTCCGCCTTCAATAATGTCATCAGGATTTGATTCCATTGGCAACCAGCCAAAGCCAGGAACATAAAACTCTAGCCATACATGATTGAAGTCTGGTTCTAGCGGAATATTTTGTCGATCGCCGAACGGCGGACATTTGTAGCGCCCGACGGTTCGGCAAGCAATTCCATTTAAACGAGCTAACGCAAGCAGTAAACCCACATACTCCCCGCAAGAACCAATTCCGCGTTCTAAAACCACATCGGGTGGATCGATGTGTGGCTTAATTCCGTAGGACAAGCGATCGTAGACAAAGTTACGAATCTTCAAAATCTTCCGCAACACATTTGTCTCAGTGCCGATCGCCTCTTTTGCCGCTTGTTGAATGACGGGTTTATCCATCGCCAATTCATCATCATCGACCAGATAACGGGCTTGAAATTCTGGCGGCAGCTCGGGCGCTCGGTACGTATCATCAAAATTAATTTGATATTTAATCCCTCGAACTTCGAGTAAGGCTTTCCAGCCAAAGATGTGCCGCTCATTGGCTTTCAGCGCGGCAAACTTAAACACAGCGACTCGTTGCCCATCTTTAATTTCTTCGGTAAACGGCAGCCCGATCGCTTCAACATGGCGCACTTTCTGACGATGAGTTTCAGCCGGCAACGCAATTCGCCACTCCAAATCTTCTAAATCCACAGCATCGAGCGGCAGCAATTCTTCGATGTAGGACATTTCTAGCAAATATCCATTCGAGAGGGCATAGCGCTCTTGTTTGTTGTAATGAACGTAGAGCGGATGAATAAAGGTGCGATCGCGGAATGTCAATTCGTGGCTCGGATCTTCGTTCGGATTGTCGCGAATATAAGCCTCTTCTCCAGCATAGGCAACATAGAGCGTTGCTTGATGCGAGATCGGATTGGGCGCGAACGCAAGCCCAGTGGGGCTCTCAAACGGCGTCAACACATTGAACTGCAATTCTCCGGTGGCTCGATCCAGACAGTAAACCGTTTGTTCGGTGCGATCGCACAGCCACAGTTCTTCATCTCGCAGCGTGAGATTGGTGCTCCCGACGCCTGGCAGCGCAAATTGAGTAATCTTTCGACCCGTATTGCGTTCGTAAACCAGGATATAGCCTAGTTTCTGAGAGGTGACATACACCGTTGATTCCCAAACGCCAACCCCATCAGCAGGGTAGGGCAACGTCGCAAAAAGTTGAGGTGAGAACGTTTCAAAATCGCAGTAGTAAACGCTGTCCTCTTTTGTAAACCAAACCGTCTCCTGCCAAACCGCTAACCCTGTTGCATCCTCAAACAGTTCAACGTGATGAGGATTAAGAACGATCGTATTATCGGTTAGCGGATCGATTTGTAGAAGATATCCTCTAACGTGATCGAGCGCGATCAGCTTGTCTTGCCGCGCCGCTAAGCCATGCAGAGCATATACCCCAAAGGGTCGAAGCGTCCGAGGACTTCGTGCTGTGCGATCCATCGAGCTAGTCATGTCGTTCTGCCTTGTTGAGATCCCATTGAGCATCAGAGCCCAAACCAAATTTCCATCTTCACCTATGATAGTGAAGACTATCTCACGAAGAATGTATTGAAAAGAGCGTTAAGGCAGAATGTGAGATAGAAGCCGAGCAGTAGATGCTTAAACAAGGTCATTTTCTGCCTCATTCTAAATCCTTTTCCTGCGGGAGAAGGACTGCCGAAAAGCGCTTATCTGTCGTCCTTCCCCGGTCTGTTCTATGGCACGTGCATTACTTCTCGTCAATCGTCATGCTCGCAAAGGTAAAGAGGCGTTGGATGCTGCGATCGCGCAGCTTCAAGCCCTCGATTTTGAGTTATTCGAGGAATCGACTGACAATCCAAAACAATTGCCTAATGTGATCCGAAAGTATCGCGATCGCGCGGATCTGGTGATCATTGGCGGCGGGGACGGAACGCTAAATGCAGCGATCGATGGGCTAGTAGACACAAAGCTCCCGCTTGGCATTCTTCCACTGGGCACCGCCAACGATCTTGCCCGAACCTTAGGCATCCCGGACACTCTACCCGAAGCCTGTCAAATCATTGCGGACGGAAAGCACCATGCGATCGATGTGGGCTGGGTAAATGAGCAATACTTTTTTAATGTGGCGAGTATGGGGCTGAGTGTTGATATTACCCGTAAATTAACGAAGCGAGCCAAGAAACAGTGGGGCGTTTTTGCCTATGCCGCTACAGCATTACAGGTGTTAATCAATAGCCGCCGTTTTACCGCTGAAATTCGGACGGAAGACCGCTCAGAAAAGGTCAAAACGGTTCAGATTGCCGTGGGAAATGGTCGATACTATGGCGGTGGAATGGCAGTCGCAGAAGATGCGACGATCGACGATCAGCGGCTCGATTTGTACAGTCTAGAAATTGAGCATTGGTGGCAAATGTTGCTTGTGTTGCCAACGATGCGTCGAGGCACGCAGCGTAAATCGAAATGGGTAAAAACGTGGCAAGGCAAAGAATTTTTTGTTTACACGCGCAAACCTCGTGCCATTAATACTGATGGAGAAATTACAACCTATACGCCTGCTCATTTTCAATTGATTCCGGAGGCGCTAACGGTGTTTGTGCCTTAGCGTTCCACGGCATGAAGCAGGAGTGCTGATTAACCGCTACCAATCTGCGGTCACTCACCCCAACCGATACTTCAACCAAAACGCCAACATCGGCAACGCGATTCGATATCCCTGCTCTGCCCCGTACACCAAGCCTTTCTGCTCTAAACTTGCCAACGCGCCTTGCAATCCGCCGCCGCGAGACAAGTTGTGTTTTTGAATGTATTCCCGTGCATGAGGGCTATCGGTCGGATCAAGCGCTAAACTTTCTAGCACCCGCACTTGGCTACTGGGTAACAGCAGAATCAGCGACTCAAACGTAACGGAGAGATCTTCAACCAGCGCGATCGCACTCCGGTAAACATGATGCGGTTGAATTTGAGGCGATGGGTTGTGGAGGATCTCGAGCCAGAGACGGCGAGCCAGCGCGATCGCATCGCCAAAATGTCCTTGAACACAGCCCAGAAATAGCTCTAGCGCCTGAGTTTCGAGATCAAACGTGAGATCTTTCGTGGCCATTGCTTCAATAACCCAGGCCCGTAATTCCTCATCCGGCAAGGGGGCTAACGGAATCACTTTAACATCCACATCCTTCGTCCACCGTTCTGCAACCGTGGCAACTAGAGCGTAACTAACGCGAGACTGACGCTGAATCTCTTGGCGCAAATACTGCTCCCATCTACCGCCTCGATCCCATGATCGAATGTGCGGAAAGTTTTGAAACACCAGCACAACTCGACAATCTAGCCATTCTGCCAACACTTGCGGCAATGTCAGCAACGCTTCAAATAATAACCACTCTTTGCTAGGAGCAACCTGCCAAACCAGCACCAAACGTCCACTGGTCGCTGGCTTTAACGTAAACGGCTGATCTTGACTCCAGTGTTGAATAAAGGCAACTTCTTCGTCTGCTTCAAACGTGGTCAAAATTGCCTCAGCCAACAGCTGCAAAAATCGCCTGTAGTCTGTTGCACGAAGGCAATCAATTTCGATCACCCTTGCCTTTGCCTCAGTTGCCGCCGCTCGAATTAGCGTACGCCGACCAATGCCGGGAACGCCTGCCAATAACAAATCGCCATCTTCAGCCAAAATTTGACTGACCTGACGCAACTCCAATCGACGACCCACCAACGCTTTAAAACCAAACGGGCTTCCAACCATCACGGGAAATAGCGTGTAGACAATTCAGACCTTAGATAGCTGAAACCAAAGGGCTTGATGTCTCAATTTTATAATCTAAATTGAAAAATTGCACTAAGTTTTAGTGCTGTATTTTTTAGTTAAGCACTATCATGAGGAACTGTAAGCATTCATTCTCTACCTACTCGTTCTATGTCTGCACACGCTCAACCAAAGCTAGATACTGCTTGGCACACACTAGAAGCACCGCGATCGCTAGAGCTACTTCAAAGTGATCAGCATACCGGACTATCGCAATCGCAAGTCAGCGATCGTCAAGGAAAATACGGTCTGAACGAATTGGAAGAAACGGGCGGACGTAGCACGTTTGAGATTATTCTCGACCAGTTCAAAAACATCATGCTGATCATGCTGATCGCGGTTGCCTTGATCTCTGGTGTTTTGGATTTGCTGGACTGGAGAAATGGAGCGCTGAAACCGGGGGAAATCCCCTTTAAAGATACGATCGCCATTCTTGCAATCGTCATTCTCAACGGCATTTTGGGCTATCTCCAAGAAAGTCGAGCCGAAAAAGCGCTTGCGGCGCTTAAGCAGTTGGCATCGCCTAGAGTGCGCGTGTTGCGCGACGGTAAAACGCTCGAAGTTGATTCTAAAGATCTCGTGCCGGGCGACGTGATGCTGCTCGAAGCGGGGGTTCAGGTGTCGGCAGACGGTCGTTTAGTCGAAGCGATCAACTTACAGATTCGAGAATCGGCGCTGACCGGAGAAGCGCAAGCGGTGAATAAGAATGCGAAGGTGCATCTGCCAGAAGACACGTCACTTGGCGATCGCATTAATCTCGTGTTTCAAGGCACAGAAGTGGTGCAGGGTCGGGGAACGGTTTTGGTCACTGGAACCGGAATGCGAACTGAAATCGGCAAAATTGCCGCGATGTTGCAATCGGTCGAGTCAGAACCAACGCCGCTTCAGCAACGTATGAGCCAACTCAGCAACGTTCTGGTCGCCGGGGCATTGATATTAGTTGCGATCGTGGTGCTTGGCGGACTGATCGTGACTCGCGATTTAGGCAGATTTAAAGATCTGCTCGAAACCTCGCTCAGTATGGCAGTTGCGGTTGTACCAGAAGGATTGCCTGCCGTAATCACGGTAACGTTAGCCTTGGGAACGCAGCGGATGGTGCGTCGTCAAGCCCTAATTCGTAAGCTGCCTGCGGTTGAAACGTTGGGGTCAGTCACCACCATTTGTTCAGATAAAACCGGAACATTAACGCAAAATAAAATGGTTGTGCAATCGCTGCACACGATTAGCTTAAATCCTAAAGTAAGTGGGCACGGATACAGCCCTGAAGGGGAATTTCTAACGGCAGACAATGCTAAGTTGATTGCAACCGATCACCCAGAGCTAAGAGCGTTACTCCTAGCCTGTACTGTATGTAATGATTCGATTTTGCAACAGCAAGACGGACAGTGGGCAATTCTAGGTGATCCGACCGAAGGCGCACTGCTAACGGTTGCCGCGAAAGCTGGATTTGAGCGCGATCAGTGGAATAGCAAGCTTCCCCGGGTTGGAGAATTTCCGTTCTCTTCAGAGCGCAAACGCATGAGCGTGATTGTGAAAGATGCCGCCGGATTATTGCAATCTGAAACCGATTTTCTATCTACGCCCTATTTGCTGTTTACGAAAGGGTCTCCTGAACTGGTGTTGGAGCGATGCACCCAAATTCAAATTGGCGATCGCGTCGAGCCAATCACGCCTGACCACCGTCAGCAAGTTCTAGATCGCAATAACAGCTTGGCGAGAAATGGTCTGCGCGTGTTGGGGTTTGCCTACAAACCGTTGCAAACGCTTCCCGGTGAAGGCACCGATGAAGCGACGGAAAAAGAATTAGTTTGGCTGGGCTTAGTCGATATGCTGGATGCGCCTCGCCCAGAGGTTCGCGATGCGGTGGTGCGTTGTCGTCAGGCAGGCATTCGTCCGGTGATGATTACGGGCGACCATCAATTAACGGCCCAAGCGATCGCACAAGATTTAGGGATTGCTAAACCGGGAGATGAAGTGTTGACCGGACGCGAGTTGGAGCAAATGAGCTTTCAAGAACTTGGACAACATGTTGATCGCGTCAGCGTTTACGCTCGTGTTGCCCCAGAACATAAGCTTCGCATTGTGCAAGCGCTTCAAGAGAAAGGCAAAATTGTCGCGATGACGGGCGACGGGGTGAATGATGCTCCGGCCCTGAAGCAGGCGGACATCGGCATCGCCATGGGCATCACCGGAACGGATGTCAGCAAAGAAGCCAGCGATATGGTGTTGCTCGATGACAACTTCAGCACGATCGTGGCCGCGACCGAAGAAGGACGAGTCGTTTACACCAACATTCGTCGATTCATTAAGTACATCTTGGGATCGAACATTGGCGAAGTCTTGACGATCGCCGCGTCTCCTTTGATTGTTGCGGGCGGTGGCGTTCCGTTGACGCCCTTGCAGATTTTATGGATGAACTTAGTCACAGATGGTCTACCTGCATTAGCATTAGCCGTCGAACCCGCAGAACCGGATGTGATGAATCGTCCGCCTAACCATCCGGGGGAAAGCATTTTTGCCCGTGGATTAGGCGCTTACATGATCCGAATTGGCATTGTCTTAGCGATTCTATCGATCGGGCTGATGGGATGGTCGTACCAGTACACTCAGCAGAGCGGTGATCCGGAACGCTGGAAAACGATGGTGTTTACGACCTTATGTTTAGCGCAAATGGGACATGCGATCGCAATCCGTTCTAACACGCGCCTAACGATCGAACTCAACCCGTTCACCAATCCCTATGTGTGGGGGGCAGTCATTCTGACCAGCCTCCTACAACTCGCGCTTATTTATGTTGCACCGTTGCGTGACTTCTTTGGAACGCACCTTCTAAGCTCTACCGAACTCCTGATTTGCGTTGGAGTCAGCCTACTGATGTTTGTTTGGATCGAGGCAGAGAAACTCTTCTTCCGGCTCTTTTTCCGCAACCGCAAGCTGAAGTGAGTCTGCTCCGATAGACCTTTATAAAAATCGCGGCTGCGAGGAATCACTCCTTGCAGCCGCGATTTTTAGGAACAACCGTACACAATTCACATCGGAAGTTAGTAGCGCATAGATACTGAGTTCTGGCTTACTGCTTTGGAGTTCCTATTTGCCGCTAAAGAGTTCCTATTGGTAACCAGAGAGTTCCTATTGGTCACCAGGAAGTTCCTATTGGTGACCAAGGAGTTCTGATTTGCAGTTGGGGGGTTCTCATTTACGGCCGAAGAGTTCTCATTCATTGAGCCGGGCTTCTCGCTCACCGATTCGGAATTTGTAGAACGAGCGATTGCTTTGCAAGCTCCGAAGGATCGCTGCTTCTGCAGAAAGCATAGCTTTTAGAAAGCAGATCGGTCTTCGCCGTTTTGCCTACTGCTATTACCCTCATCCTCCTATCCTCTGACTAGGCCAGCAACACCCCTCCAAAGATAAATTTTCAAAGATAACAAATGTTCAACGATAAAATATGAGGACAGCAAAGCGTTTCTAAGATTGATCATGAAGCTCATATTCTATAGCAAGCCAGGGTGTCACCTCTGCGAAGGACTGCAAGAAAAGCTAGGGCAAGTCCAGCACCCGACGTTTGAATTAGAAATGCGCGATATTACGACTCGTGAGGAGTGGTTTCAAGCCTATCAATACGAGATTCCAGTTCTATTTCTAGAAAACCCGTCAAATTCCCAACTTGTCCCCTTGCCTCGGCTCTCCCCTCGCGCTACTGTTCAACAATTGGAAAGCCTGTTACAGAAATATTGCTCAGCAGGTTGATAATCAGTAGACCGACAATCCTCAGGCAAGGAGTGAATGTATGCAGCTTAGAGAGTTACTGGCAACGCTCCCCAATTTGGGCGAGCTTCCAACTCATCCAGCCTTTAGTGCAGAGGTAAAAGGATTAACGACCAATTCGCTTGCTTGTCAGCCCGGAGATGTGTTTATCGGAATGCCAGGAACCCGCGTGGATGGGGGAGATTTTTGGCAAGGCGCGATCGCGGCAGGTGCGATCGCGGCAATTGTTTCTCCCGAAGCTGCCGGTCGAGCCATGGGCGATCCGGTGTTTGCATCAGACCAACCGCCGTTGGTGATTCCTGCGATCGACATGACCCAAACCTGCGCTCACCTTGCGACTGCGTTTTACAATCATCCCGCCGCGAAACTGAAGCTGGTTGGCGTCACGGGAACAAACGGCAAAACTACCACTACTCATCTGATCGAATATTTGTTGAATCAAGCCGGTAAAGATACGGCGATGCTCGGAACCCTTTACACCAGATGGAAAGGGTTCCAGCAAACGGCAGTTCACACGACTCCATTTGCGGTAGAACTTCAGCAGCAATTTGCGGCGGCGATCGCAGCAGGCTGTGAGTATGGAGTGATGGAAGTCAGTTCTCATGCGCTTGATCAAGGGCGAGTGCTGGGCTGTCCATTCGAGGTGGCGGTGTTTACCAATTTGACGCAAGATCACCTCGACTATCACAAAGATATGGAAGACTATTTTGCGGCAAAAGCGCTGTTGTTTAGTCCGTCTTATCTGAAAGGGCGAGCCATCGTGAACCTCGATGATCCCTATGGGCAGCGTTTAATCGAACAAATCGAGCAACCCGTTTGGAGCTATAGCACACAGCAACCTGCCGATTTGTGGACAAGCGATTTGAGCTACAGTCCAGCCGGGGTAAGCGGAACTTTACATACCCCGATGGGAGACGTGCCGTTTCAGTCGCCGTTAGTCGGTCAGTTCAATCTGGCAAATCTGTTGGCAGCCGTGGGTGCTGGATTGGAGTTGAGATTGGAATTGGATGCGATCGCGCAAGCTCTTCCTCAGTTTTCTGGCGTGCCAGGCCGCATGGAGCAAGTCCAAGTCAGCCCCGCTCAAGACATTAGCGTAATTGTCGATTATGCTCACACGCCTGACAGTTTAGAAAATATGCTGAAAGCGGCGCGACCGTTTATTTCCGGTCAAATGATTTGTGTGTTTGGCTGCGGGGGAGATCGCGATCGCACAAAGCGCCCCTTGATGGGCAACATTGCGGCTACGCTATCTGATCAAATCATCGTCACCTCAGATAATCCCCGCACCGAAGAGCCAGCCCGAATTTTAAACGATGTGGTAGAAGGCATTCCAGCCTCCATCACGCCAACCGTGATTGCAGATCGGGCCACGGCCATTCACACCGCAATCCTGCAAGCGAAACCAGGAGATGGCGTTTTAATTGCAGGCAAGGGACACGAAGACTATCAAATTCTGGGAACCGAGAAGATTCACTTTGACGATCGCGAACACGCAAGAGACGCTTTGATGCAGCGGCTGACGGAGAAGTAAATCCGCTCAGTACACTGCATCACCACTATGCTGTTTGAACATAGGAGTGCGGGGTGGGGGAATCGAACCCCCAGCGTCGCTCTTGGTAAGGAACCTCTTTCAGAATTCGCAGTTGCTCCCAGCACATTTGGGTAGCCACCAGGCCCCGCAGCAACGCTACCCCGCACGAACCGACCGTCGTATAGACAACAGGTGCAATCATAAGACCCTCCTTAATGTTCACGAAGAACGGAGACCAGTGATGTCCTGCTGAGCAACTCTTGAGTACTTCTAGAAGAACCCGTGTGACCAAGACTTTAGGAAGGCTTAAAAACCTACCTTTGATAGGATTATAGCTCTGGAGTAACCGCGACTCTTGTTTAATTTTTCGCGGGAACAGAACTGCTTTCAGGCTTCGCCGGAGCCGCAAAATTACCAGTAGCAGGATTACTGGAATTTGATCCATCGGTTGGCGCGGAAGAACTAGGCGCTGACGACGGAGGAGCCGCTGCAAATTTATTGATCTGATCTTTAAATTGAGCCGGAGCTAAAGACGCTGCTTTATCGAAGAGCGGTTTCGCCTGATCGTCTCTGCCTTGCTCCTTCAACACTTGTGCTTTGTACAACACAGGCTGAAAGTCATTTGGGTTACTCCGCATCGCCTCATTAAACACATTCAGCGCTTCGTCGTAGCGTTTCTGAGTCGCAAACACTTTTCCAAGCAACACCTGTACAGCTGTCGTATCGACACTTCCCGCTTGGTTCTTGTTAGCAGCAGGGGCTTGCTTGAGCGTATCTTGCAACAGCCCGATCGCGGCCTCAGGACGCTGTTGTTTCACCAACAAATCTGCTAATCCTTGCAGCGATAGTAGATCTCCAGGCTTCGTTTGCAGCACCTCTCGATAGGTTTGCGCGGCTCCCTCGCGATCGCCGTTATACTGCTTCACCTGAGCCAATAGCACCGCGTATTCTGTCATGCCTGGATTGAGTTTTGAAAGTTTTTCGAGCGGCTGTACCATGCCCTCTGGATCGTTCAATTGCCGCCGCGCATCCAGCAGCCCGCGCAACGCCACCTGATTGTCTGGCTCTTTTTGAAGCACAGCCTCATAGCCCTTTGCTTGCGCCTCAAGCTCCACCTTGCGACCGTCGGAAGAAGCCGACTGACTGGGATTAGGGCTAGCTTTCGATTGGGCATCGCCACTCACTGCAGACGTTAGCAGGGGAATCATCGTTACCCCCAGCAGTCCAACCGTCGCCACAATCAGTACAACGTTTATCAGCCAACGATTCCGCTTTTCTGACACAAGATCGCCTCAAAACTCTACGCAACCCATGATAGTTCGTAATTTTAAATTCGTAGTTCGTAATTTGAGATCAGCGTCAGCGCCAAGAGTTTGGCATCACTCGCAGCTTACGAACTACGAATTTGTTGACTACGAATTTGTTGACTACGAATTTGCCGTCGCGGGTCTCTGGCTCGCTGTCGGTAAGGTAGTTTGAGAAACAGGGTCTGCTTCCGCAATTTCAATGTGGTTTAACAGGGTCGTTACGAAGGCAAATAGCAGGAACGGTAGTGACAAGACCAACACTAAGCCAACTGTTGCTAATGCATAGATCGGGCGGCTTGCTCCCATGAGTGCCATTGCGGATGCCAAACTCAGGAAAATAACGATTAACCAAGCGATGATCTGACCGTAAATATCTCCGAAGGAAAGCGTGCATCTTAACTGATATCGTTGGATGTTACTCATGGTGTTTCAACGTCTCACTATCCCTCTAAAAGTAACGCTTTCCTTAGCGAAGCGAGAGTGTTCTCAATGTTATTGCAAGGATCTTAATCTACCGTTACAGAAGAAAAGAGAGGGTCATGTTCGACCTGTGGAATCAGGAATAATGGAGGAGCCAGTTTCAAACTAGGATTTCTCTCA
>NZ_JCACCM010000140.1:0-14596 GCF_059501405.1 Myxacorys sp. | reverse complement strand
AACGTCTTGCTCACTTCTTCAAGCGTTTCTTTTTCTCTCCGGGTAACTTGCCAAGTCCTGTCTTCACACCAGTCAGATGACTCAGCAGCAATGGCAACGATGGCAGGAACAGGGATTATTCTTGTTTTTCCTGCCTCAGTATTGTTCTGAGATGAATCGAATTGAAGACGAATGGCCTCAACTCAAAGCGCATGAAATTGCTGGGCGGATGTTTGAGGATGAGGATGATTTAGCAATGGCGATCGTGGATGGAATGACAGCCTGCAGTCAACAGGCTGGGTACCCGCTGAAACGTTTTAAGTTTAATTCTGGCTAGCTACTTAGCAGAAAACAACGCCACAAGGGCGCTCTATATCAGAAAGAGCAGAATGTGTTGACTATTTGTAACAATACTGTTACATTAATTTACATAAATCAACAAAAGAGGAACAAGCGATGCGGACCTACAGCGAAAATGGCCTTCTCAACAACTACGCTACAGAACCTGCGCTTTACTTTGCAGAATCTCCTTCTCCCAAGCAGCAACAGCAATACGCTTTGCAAGCCGCGATCGCAGTTCTGTTGGTTGCTTTCACCGTCTTAACAGCTTTCTCCGTGAGCTAGAACATAGAGGAATCGTCTCTCCTCGATTCCTCTGGTAAAGACAAATTGGTTTGAATATTTAATCTTCTCCTAATTTCCTCCCCCGGTTTCATTGCTGGGGGTTTGTTTTTGGGGGGTGTTTTTGCCCCACTTCATTCCCCCCTGCTCCTTTGAGGGAACGCCGTTTCACCATTTGAGTTGCCCTAACCATCGGGAAACTGCCAACAAGCAATACTTTCCACGTCCTTGCTGCCACAGATACACGGTTCAGGTGTAGAAGCGATCCATTCATAATCACACTGGCGACAATGACACAGAATGTTATTGCGATTCGCTTCGTCAAGATGTCGTTGCCATTCGTCGAGTTCTGCGGGAGTGAATTGACGTGGAATATCTGACATTACTTAAAAACGCTCTATTGCTTCTAGCATTTGATCACCTGTAAATTCTACATACTTCAAAGCATCTTTCAAACAGATCAGCAGAACTCGTTTAGGTTTGTCTCTCAGTTGACCAAGTAACTTTGTAGCTCGACTTTATCCACTTAACTTTATCCAATTTAAAGGGCAGGAAAAGTTGCAAGATCAGAGTAAGTTGTTTGATTGCTTCTAATGAACTGGCTGCCGAAAGAATTTCTGGCTTTGATGCTAACTCATTTCTCTTTTCTAAGTGCGTCTGGCAGAGTGTTTTAGTTCTGGTTAATGAACGAGTTGTAAAATCAGCCCCAGAGAACTGGCACTGATGAACACCCATAATAAAACTCCTTGAATCATTGGCTTCCAACCGACTGCCTTTAAAGCCTGCTTAGATAAGCCTGTCCCAATTAGAAATAGCGTTAGAGTGAGCCCGGTGGTTGAGAGGTGCGTAATCGTAGGAACAACTGCTGCGATGGTTGGCACAAATGTGCGAAGCATTGACGCTAGGAGAAACAGCCCAATAAACCAGGGGATTTGAATTGAATGCTGTTGGTCTGATGTGAGGGGTTGCCTTAGCATCCCGATCGCGATGAGAGAAATCGGAATAATCCATAATGAACGAGAAAGCTTCACGGCTGTCGCGGTTTCTAGCGCACCGAGTCCAAAATGTGAAGCTGCGCCGACCACACTAGAGATGTCGTGAATTGCCACACCCGCCCAAGTGCCGAACTGAGTAGGAGTAAGGTGAAATGCATGACCTAAAGCAGGAAACACATACAGCGCGATCGCATTCAGCACAAACACGGTTCCCATTGCGATCGAGATCTCACTTTCGGCAGCATTGATTACAGAACTTACAGCCGCGATCGCTGATCCTCCACAAATCGCAGTGCCAGCGGAGATCAATACTGATGACTGAACCGGAATTTTTAGCCATTTCCGCAGATGATTGCCAAGCCAAAAAGTTGCCCCAATGCTTGCAGCCGCAAACAGTGCGCCTTGACTTCCTACTTGCCATACGATCGCAAGGTTCATCGTGAAGCCAAGTAATACAACACAGATTTGCAGTAGATATTTTGCAACAAATTTACTTGTAATTGGAAAAGGATTTTCTAACGTTAATGCAAAGAGAATTCCCAGGGTTAACGCTGCGGGAGGAGAAATCCAATTGGTTAAGCAACATCCTGCAAAACTCAAAAATGTGAGCGATTGCCAACTTAACGCTTCTAAAAGAAGATTACTTCGCAAGTGCACCTCTAACCATTTTTTAGAATGCTTCTGAGAAGAAATCTTGAGAAGTCTCATAAATTAAATTGCTTCCTAAAACAATTACCTTTACCTTAAGTAACTAGATTGCTAGAAGCAAACGTTATTTTCTGTCGAATTGATAGTTACAATCAATGGACTAGCGATTGTAATCTGTATGGCAGAAATGACATTTGACCAGTTGAAGATTTTTCTTGCGGTTGCAGAGCACTTGCACTTTACTCGTGCTGCAGAAGCACTTTATATTACGCAGCCTTCTGTGAGTACTGCCATCCATAATTTAGAAGCGGAATACGGTGTGAAACTTTTCGATCGTATCGGTAGGCGCATCGAAATTACACAAGCAGGAAGTTTGCTTCGGAGAGAAGCCAAGAAGATTTTAGAGTACGTTGCTTCTACTGAACGAGGATTACGAGAATTCAATAATTTACAACAAGGTGAACTAAAGGTTGGTGCAAGTATCAATGTTGGTAATTACTGGTTGCCAGAAAAGATTTGCCAATTCAAGCGCCAGTATCCGGGAATCGTAATTCACTGTACTTTAGGCAATGCTGAGGAGATTTCTGAAGGAACACTATCAGGAAAGTTTGATTTAGGGTTGGTGACGAAAGAAATTAAGCCTGCGCTTCAGCAGTGTCTCATGCAGGAAGTTGTTGGAGTCGATCGCTTACAGATTGTGGTAGGGCGATCGCATCCCTGGTTTGAACGACAAGAAGTTTTGCTAGATGAGTTACTCACCACAGCATGGGTAATGCGAGAACCGGGTTCTGGAGCGCAGCAGGTCTTTGAACAAGCATTACAAGACTGGGGAATCAATCCAAATCGATTAAATGTAATTTTGGTTTTGAGCAGCAGTGAAATGGTAAAAACGGTGGTTGAAGGGGGCGTTGGCGCGGCTGCAATTCCTGGATGGATGGTGACCAAAGAAATTCAATTTAAAGCATTGCACCCGATTCGCGTGATTGATTCACTATCTAGACCGTTAAAATCTCAGCTTAAAATGATACAGCCAATCTGGAAGCTCAAGCATCAGCAACGGTATCAAACACAAATCTCGATCGCCTTTGAACAAGTTTTGCAAGGTAGTGGAGCAATGACGAAATTAGAGTGAGCTTATAGGAGAAACAAGCAGCCGACAAGGACTAGTAAGCCGAAAATGATCTGACTGAACATCGGTTGAGGAATAAGCCGGTTAACTTTTCCACCTAGATAAATTCCTAAACCTACTCCGGGCAACGTCCATAGCGATAAATGCCAGACTAGTGGAGTCCATAATCCTGCTAAGCTATGTCCAATGAGTGTCGTAATGCCCGAGAACAGAAAATAACACTGCATGGTTGCCCGGAAATCGTCAGGAGACCAGCGTCGCAGTATGCCATAGATTGCGATCGGAGGCCCGTTGGTGTTGTATGCGCCTGCAAGAATACCCGCAATAAAGCCGAACGGAAATGCATATCTTTCATGCCGCAGATAAGGGTATTTAGGCGCGAGTAAATTGATACTTCCGTAGGCAATTAGTGTGATTCCAAGTACCCATTTCACAATGTGTTCGGGTACCTGGTTGAGTAACCATAAACCAACAGGAACACCCGCGATCGTAGCAACAATGAGCCGCCAAGTAGACTTGAAATCAACTGCGTTGCGATCAAACAACAAAATGGTCAAACTGATCGCAACGCCAACAAACGCAACGATTGGTGACGCAACTTTTAAGCTCATCACCATTGCGAGCAATGGCATAGCTAGAAGCGCATCACCAAACCCCACGGCTGAACGAATGAAGGTACAGACAAATAAGATAACGGCTGTCACGATCGTTAGCGTAGGGAATGGCATTCTAAAATTAAGCAATAACAGCTTCTAGTTGCGTCTTTGTGCGAGTTGCTGGACGAAATGTCGCATCAAGCCCAGTGGCGACTTGAACAAAAACCTGGCTCACGATCTCGCTTGGATTCGCGATCGTAATGGGCTGTCCAGTATCGCCCCCGGTGCAAATTCGCGGCTCGATCGGAACTTGGCCTAACAAGGGTGCTTGCAGTTCATCCGAAAGCAGTTGACCGCCTCCACTGCCAAAAATTGGAGTCGGTTCACCACAATGCTCACAGAGGAGATAGCTCATATTCTCAATCACGCCCAGAACGGGAATGCCGACGCGGCGAAACATATGAATGCTACGACGGACATCGGCAACGGCAACCTGTTGCGGAGTTGTGACCAGCAATACTCCACAAATCGGGCTTTCTTGAACGATCGTAATTTGAGCATCGCCTGTACCTGGAGGCAAATCAATCAGCAAATAGTCCAATTCTCCCCATTCCACTTCATGGATGAACTGCGTTACAATTTTGTGTAAAACTGGGCCGCGCCACGCTAGAGGATGATCGGGTTCTGCTAACAAGCCAACAGACATGACTTTAATTCCGTGGGCTTCCAGGGGCAGGAATTTTTGACCCTCTGGCGTGTCGATGACTTGAACATCTGCCTGTCCTAGACCCATCATCTGGGGAATGTTAGGACCATAGACATCAGCATCTAACAATCCCACCTTTGCACCCTGTAAGCTTAGGGCAATGGCTAGATTCACAGAGGTTGTAGACTTACCCACGCCACCCTTGCCGCTTGAGATCGCCAATGTGGTTTTGACACCTGGAATGGTACAAAGTTGGATATAGGGTTTCTTACACCAAGGTAGCGCTGCAAGAATCGTGTAGACCTCTGTTTGTAAGTGATGTTGATGACTGCCAATATACAAGCGCAGGTAGATGTAATCATCAACGATTCGCAAATTTCGCACCATTCCTAAGCGAACAATGTCGTTTTTGAGAATGGGTTCAATCACCTGCTTGAGGCAACGAACAACTTCCTGGAGACGCGCTTCGTTAACCGGATCGGGAGGTGCAGGACTTTCTTCTGGTAGAGGCTGCCGAAAAGGAGATTGATGGCTAGGCATTTGATGTCTCTGGTGTAGGCTCTTGAATCGATTGAATGGCTCGTTGCGTGAAGATACACACGTCTCTGTCTGGATCATCCAACGATTGCTGGAGCGCATTCAGCGCAGCAGGATTCCTTAAGTTGCCAAGCGCGATCGCGGCATCCCGACGCACATCTGAGTATTCGTCGGTTAGGGCTTTAATTAAAGCAGGTAACGTGTGATTGTCCGGTGTTTTTTGCAACGCTTGCAACGTGAACTTCCTCACTTGCCAATGGTCATCGGATAGCGCAGTTTGCAAAGCGGGAACTGCTTCAGCATTGGCATGAAGCGCGAGAGACTTTGCTGCATTGCGTCGCACCTGCCAGTCTGCATCAGATGTGAGTGCTTGACAAAGAGTAGGAACTACTTCGGCATCGGCTAAGTGTCCCAAAGTCAGCGCAGTGGCACGGCGTACCGTGTCGTCTGCATCGGACATGAGCGCGATCGCAGGCTGGCAGCGCTCAACCTGATTGAGGTAGCGTAACGTTGTGACTGCTGCTTCTCGCAATGCAGCCTGCTCTGCCTCAAAGAATGGGAGCACATACGGTAGCGATTGGGCATCGTGAATCTTTCGCAACAAAATGAGAATGCTGAGCTGCATATTCACGCTGTCACGCTGTACCGCATCGAGCAATAGCATTAAGTGATCCGGCGAAATCAGTTCACCTAATGCTGACAATGCTTCGTCGCGGATTTCTTCATCGCTAGAGACAAGACATCCGATTAACGCTGGAACTGCTTTTGGATTGGCAAGTTCCCACAGGGCAGTAACGGCTAATTTTTGAACCGCAGTACTTTCATCTTGCAGGGCGGCAATTAAAGGGTCTAACGCATCTTCATCGCCCAAGTGCTGTAAGGTTTTGACGGCGACTAGACGATCGCTTAGCTCAGGCGATCGCAGCATTTCTAGCCATTCATTTAATTCAGAATCGGTATCCGCAAACATCTCCGTTCCTCTATCGCAACAAAAATGGAATTTGAACCGTGATCGCGTTGGTTGGGCACTCTTTCTCGCAGGGTAAGCAGAACCAGCACTCGTCGTATTTCATGTAGGCTTTGCCCGTCTCAGGGTTCTTTGCCAACACATCTAAGGGACACACTTCAATGCAAGCTGTACACTTTTCCAAGCATTTAGACTCATCGACAATGACTGGAACATCAACTCGTTGCGTTGCTAATGCCATAACACTCAAGCTTCTCCATAATGTTCAACTAGATTTAACTAACGCACGGCAACATCATAAACTTCTCGTTCGAGATCAACCTCTACGATGTAAGGTTCAACCGGGCGCTTGAACAACACCATGTTGCCGGAGTCATCTTTTTTCAAGTTGACATGGCAGAACCATTCATCGTTATTCTTATCTGGGTAATCGACGCGGTAGTGGTACAACCCCCAACGGCTCTCCCGACGATAGAGTGAGGCGCGAGCAGCCATCTCAGCACAGTCGCGAATAAAGTGAACTTCCATGCAGCGCATCAGTTCATGGGGGTCGCGTGCACCCATCAGATCCAAGGTTTCGTGATAGCGAGCAAAGTTTCTCAACCCAATTTCCATCTTGTTATCGACTTTGGGCGGTTGAAGATAGTCGTTGACCAAGCGCCGCAGTTTGTACTCGACTTGAGTATGGGGAACGCCGTTAGGTCGGGTTAATGGTGCGTAAATGCGAGTTTTCTCGGCTTCTAGAAACTCAGGATCAGGATCAGCATGATCTAAGCCTGCCACGTACTCGACGGCGTTTGTGCCTGCCAGCATTCCAAACACAAATGCCCCAATCATGTAGTTATGAGGAACGCTTGCCATGTCTCCTGCCGCATACAGTCCCGGAACGCTGGTTTCAGCTTTCTCGTTGACCCACACTCCAGAAGCGCTGTGACCGCTACACAAGCCAATTTCAGAGATATTCATCTCAACGCCATGAGTGCGATAGTTTTCGCCTCTACCTTCATGGAATCGTCCCCGGCTTGGACGCTCATTTGCCCACAGGATCGTTTCAATCTCTGCGATCGTATCTTCATCAAGATGGGTCATTTTGAGCTGGACTGGACCCTTACCAGAGTTTAGTTCCTTCCAAACTTCCAGCATCATTTGACCGCTCCAGTAGTCGCAGCTAATAAAGCGGTTCCCTTCGGCGTTGGCGGTATATGCCCCGAAAGGGCTGGCGACATAGGCACAGGCAGGTCCGTTGTAATCTTTGATCAACGGATTGATCTGGAAACACTCAATGTTGCTGAGTTCTGCGCCAGCATGATAAGCCATTGAGTAACCATCTCCAGCATTGGTGGGATTTTCGTAGGTTCCGTACAGATAGCCAGAAGCAGGAAGTCCTAACCGCCCAGATGCACCCGTGCAAAGAACGACTGCCTTGGCTTGAATCACAACAAAATCGCCGTTTCGCACATCAAAACCGACTGCCCCGATCGCGCGTCCATCCTTCACCAAAACACGAGTTGCCATGACTCGATTGGTGACCTTTGCTTTGTGTCGCTTCACTTGCCGAGTCAAGATCTGCTTCAGGTCTTTTCCTTCCGGCATTGGCAAGACGTATTTGCCGACTCGATGAACCTGCTTTAAGTCATACTCACCCTGAGCATCTTTCTGAAATTTAACGCCCCAACTCTCAAGCTCTTGAATCACCCCAAACCCTAATTTTCCGGTTTGATAAACCGCTTTTTGATTGAGAATGCCATCGTTGGAAATGGTGATTTCGCGAA
The DNA here is from genome assembly GCF_059501405.1 of Myxacorys sp. Classification (NCBI taxonomy): domain Bacteria; kingdom Bacillati; phylum Cyanobacteriota; class Cyanophyceae; order Leptolyngbyales; family Leptolyngbyaceae; genus Myxacorys; species Myxacorys sp. The sequence continues at coordinate 6,646 of NZ_JCACCM010000140.1, read as the reverse complement.
CGTATTGCTCTGGGGTAGAATTGCCAGGAATCACGGCGGTATTGACGCCATCCATTCCCATCGCGATCGCGCCACTTCGACGAATATTGGCTTTTTCTAAAATCAGCACCTCTCCTTCAGGGTTTGCCTGCTTTGCTTTAATGGCTGCCATTGTTCCGGCTGTTCCACCACCAATGATGAGAACGTCCGTCTTCATCCATTGAGTATCCATTTAGTACTCCTCTTAAGCGACTAAAACTTCTAGAGATGCTGCACAAAAAATACATCGGAGCGTCTTCTGGTCCTCCTATCATAAAGAAGAAATTGAAGTACTACAAACCGGCTTGTAACAGAGGTTACTATTTATGGATTCATATCTTTTATAATTTCATAAAATACTTGAATGCATTATTTAGCCACTCATAAAACCATTTGAAAAAGGAGATAAAGTTTTGGAAGTTTATCAAGTTAAAGTATTCCTGGAAGTCGCTAGGCATCTCAGTTTCACCGAGGCTGCCGATGCTTTGAATCTGACTCAGCCTGCGGTTAGCGTTAAGATAAAGTCTCTAGAATCTGAATTAGGAACTGCTCTTTTTTATCGATTGGGACGTAAAATTCAGTTAACAGAAGCGGGCAATTTTTTGTATGAAGAAGCTCCTAGATTGATTGAAGTTGAAAATCAATTGGTTGCCAAAATTGAAGAAATAAAACAAGGTAAGCTTGGTCACCTTAAAATAGGTTGCACACCAGCAATTTCGCATGGATGGCTACCCAAAGTAGTTTTTCAATATCGTCAAAATTATTCTGGAATTCAAACTCAATGTGTCGTTTTTGAATCCGCCGAATTGCTTTATCGAGCTATAACAAGTGGTCAAATTGATATTGGAATTTCTGATATTAGTTTTGAAGAATTTGCTGAGATCTCAGCGACTGCGATCGACACGATTCGCTATTCTTTGATCGTCGCTTCAAACCACGTTTTAGCAAAGCAAAACTGGTTGAGTTTGAAAGAGCTACAACAAGAGTCGTGGGTGTTACTTCCGGCAGGATCGCCGAGTCGCATGGTTTTTGAAGCGCGTCTACACGAACTGGGACTAACGCTCTCCGATTTTCCAAACATCGAGACAGTCGATACGCTCAGCTTAATGCAAACCTTTATCGCGCAAGGAAACTATCTAGGGTTCGCGTCTGAGTTTGAATTCAAAGCAGATTGTCAATCAGGAATGCTAGTTTCAATTCCACTTCAGGAATTTGCCTTATCCGGTAATGTATTCATGCTGTTGCCTCGCCGATTAAGCGAATCTGCAAGCCATTCAAATCAGCAACGACGATTTGCGCAAAGTGCAACTTCAAAGAAAACGCGCAGTTCAAATCCAATTCAGAAATTCACGGCTTTAATTCAAGATGTGCAAGCGCAACGATCGCGGGTTCAAACCGAGCAGAAAGAGACTCGGAGACCAATACACCTACGATCGCCGAGTCTAGTCATTCGTTCAACTCCTCAACGCCCTGAAACACTCACGTTATCGATCGGCATTCAAAACGGTACAATTCCAACGGTGACAGCTGGTTTGATCATTCAGCGGTTGGGATTGCTAGAACACTTTCTGCCGAAAGACGGTCGCTACAGTTCAACTCAATATCAAATTCGCTGGTGTGACTTCTCAACCGGAGCACCGATTATTCAAGGGTTGCATTCTGGACAACTCGATATCGGCATTCTAGGCGATTATCCTTTATTACTGAGTGCCGTTCAGCACCAAGACGCGAAACAAACTCGTTTGGTCAGCTTTGTTTCAACGAATCCAGATGGTTCTTGCAATGCCGTCATTGTTCCGAATCAATCTAACATTCAAAGCATTGAAGATTTGCGAGGGCGAATCATTGCAGTTCCCTTTAGTTCTTCGGCGCATGGCATGGTGATGCGATCGCTCCATTCTGCTCATCTACTGGATGAAGTTCGGCTGGCTGCTTTAGAGAGTTCAGACATGACTTATCCCTTTGGGTCTTCAACGGATTATTCAACTTTGGCAGATGGCTATGCCCACTTCGCGCCTTTTCACGATATTGCTTACCGCCAAGGAAAGTTTCGCTATCTGCAAAGCGACGAAAATGTATTACCTGCGTTTCATGGGGTTGTTGCAAGTGCATCTTTAGCAGAGCAATATCCAGAAGTGGTCATCGCTTACCTCAAAGCATTGAGCGGGGCTCAATATTGGTACGCCACTACGCCGTCTGCGCTGGCTCTAGTCAGCCAGTGGACGAGTCTAGATTCCGATATTGTCTCTCGCATCCTTAGCAGTTTCTACCCCGAAAATCAGCCTGGACGCTTCTTCTCTGAAATGCTCATTCGTCCGGACTGGATCAAGCAGCACATTGCTCAACTCAGTTTGATTCCCGGTAACGAAGACGTTCAAAACATTCGTCTAGATCGCTGGATTCAGCCCGAATTTTTACAATCCGTACACTCTTGATTAATTCACCTTGGTCAATCCACCTTGATTAATCCATGTCCATGCTTTTGAGGGTTTCTTCGCGGATTAGCTCAAAGACCTGACGATTTAGAGAGATAAATTCGGGTGAGAGAAGGCTGTCGGCATGACGAGGACGGTCTAGCGTAACGTTAATTTTCTCTTTAATTCTGCCTGGATTGACTCCCATAACAAAAATTTTGTCGCTCAAAAACAACGCTTCCTCAATGTCGTGGGTGACGAAAATAACCGTTGTTTTTAGGTCGCTCCAAATTGTCAACAGAAGTTCTTGCATCATGTGCCGCGTTTGAGCGTCTAGTGCCGCAAATGGCTCATCCATCAACAGCACTGAAGGAGAATTTACTAACGCTCTGATGATGCTGGCTCGCTGCTGCATTCCGCCTGAAAGCTGGTGCGGATAAGAATGACGGTGCTTAAACAAACCAACCCGATTTAGATAGTAATGGACTAACTCCGATCGTTCTGCTTTGGGCACGCCACGAATCTTTAGCCCAAACTCGACATTCTGATAAGTCGTCTTCCAGGGCAACAAAGAATATTGCTGAAACACAAAGCCCCGATCGGCTCCTGGAGAATCAACATGACGCTTATCCACAAACACAAAACCACTGCTCGGCTGAATAAATCCAGCAATGACATTGAGAATGGTTGATTTTCCACAGCCGGATGGTCCTAACAAACAGATAAATTCGCCGGGTTCGATCTTAAAGTTGACTGACTCCAAAACGTGAACAGATTGTCCTTTACGTTTGAAGGAAACAGACAAATTTTCAACCTCTACGAATCCTCTAACTCGTTGCCCTAAATTCTTTTCCACCAACGTCGCCACAATACTCAACCCTCCTAAAGACACGGTTAGAAAACAGGTCGCTATGCACTTTTCTTCTTAGTGATTCGCCAAGGCATGAATAGGCAGGTCAAGCGATCGACGGCATATGCACTCGCCGCGCCCATCAAACCAATCAACAACATCCCCATCACGATCGGTGGATAGTTTGATGTGATATATGACTCCCAAGTGATGTAGCCGACCCCATATCGACCTGCCAAAATCTCAGCCGTCACCAAGCAAAACCAAGAGTTACCCATGCCGATGACTAGCCCACTAGCAATGCTAGGCATGGCTCCTGGTACGACAATATCTTTGAAGATATGCCACTGCTTAGCACCCAAACACTGACCCACTCGCAGTAGCAACAAGTCTGTACTCTCAACGCCTCGAATGGTGCTGATGAGAATGGGAAAAAATGCGCCGATAAACGTGAGATAAATCATTCCCGATTCGGACGTCGGAAACATGAGAATGGCAAGTGGTATCCAGGCAACGGCGGGAATGGGTCTGAGCAGTTCCAATGGCATAAAGATGAGATCTTCAATTTTCTTGAACCAACCGATCAAAATGCCCAGGCTAATTCCTAACACCGCCGCGATCGTAAACCCGGATAACACTCGAATCGCACTCGCTTGGACGTGCTTCATCGGATTGCCCGTGACAAACTGCACGGTCGCTTGCGCTACTTCGATCGGAGAAGGCACATTCTCGAAGTTGATGAAAAAGTTGAATCGGTTGAGGCATAAGAGTTGCCAAATTCCAAAAAACAGAACCAACGACAAAATGCGTCTAAAGACTTGGGCATTAAACTGTTGCTGGTTGGAAGCCGAGCGATCGCGGCGACTGAGAGCTTTAAAGCAATGTGCGATCGTCGTATTAACCTTAGCAAGTGGCGAAGCTTTCAGCGATCGCTTGGAAGATGTAGACATCGGACACCTCTAGATATAAGAAATCAAGCACCGATTTCAGCACCACAAAGAATTCACCTCAGTGCAGTACTGAAATTTGGTTAGTGCAATCTACTTAGCCCCGACTAACATCGGTAACTGATTGGCTTGCGCGATCGATTGCTGGAGTGCCTGAAAATTGGCAACTTTTGCACCTGATTTTTCAGCAAATGCCTGAGCTTCTTTCTCGGTTAGAAAAGCAGAAACAGTCTTCCCGTTCTGCACATAGAAAGAGTTTTCAGCAAACAGCTTCCAGCCCGTGGTTTGGTCGTGAACAAAAAGCGCCCCAGCCGTTTTTCCGCTTGCTGCCAGCGTTTGCAGCATGGTCATCATGTTTGCGATCGACGCAAAATTCATCACGTTGCCTTCGCCCTTAATCCAAATTTGAGCCGCCATTTTTGGATCTTTAATGGGTTCTTTGGTTTGGGCATCTTCACCGCCAATGACAAACCCTTCTGCTTTAGCAACCTCGTCATAATTGAGGTTCATTTCTTTCATCGCCTGTCGCAGATAGCTGTCGTCTGCCCACTTTGTTACTTCTTCTGGGTTAATGCTGTCATCCAACTTACCCAACTGTTTCAAGGTGGTCACGCTATTTCTGAGCGCATCAAAATTGACCTGTCCAATTGTTGGGTTGAGTTGTTGTAGCCCAGAAGGGCCAAGGAACATATACACCACTTCTCGCTCAACGCCAGACCATTTCTCGACTTTCGTTGCGATCGCTTCTGGCTGTTCACGAAACAGTTTGTTGGCGTCAAGCAACGCTTTGAGGTAAGCCACAACCACTTCTGGATTTTCTTTGGCGAAGTCTGATCGGACTAGAACCCCGTGAAACGTAGGAGTTCCAGTCTGAGCACCATCAAAAATCTTTCTTGCAAAACCTCGATACGCAAACAATTCGCCGAAGGGAACAAAATTTGCATGAGCAGCAATTTGTCCGGTTTTTAAATTGCTGCCTCCCACTTCCGGCGCTTGGCTCACTAACATCACATCCTTTTCTGGATCGATTCCGTCGCTCTTCAGTGCTTTGAGCAACATCCCATGCGCGGCTGATCCAAACGGAACAGAAATTTCTTTCCCTTTCAAATCTGCCAGTGTTTTAGCAGAGCTATCTTTAGGAACCAAGACTGCATTTCCTGCGCCAGTCGGACTGGAACCTAAACTCGCGATGTAAAGCGTTTTAACACCATTCCCTTTCGCCTGAAAGGTCGTCATGTTGATCGTAGATGGAAAGTCACCCATCATTCCAATATCGATCTGATTTGCCAGCATTTTATTGGTAATTGGTGGGCCAGATGTGTAGCTTGACCACTCGATTTTGTACTCAACATTTGCGTATTTGCCAGTTTTAGGTAAATACTTCTCCAGCAATTTTTCTTCTCGAATAACTGACCCACCAGTTGCCGTATTGATGGTTTGATCTTGGGTTCCGATCGAAATCCGAATTATTTTTTTACCCGTGCCATTACTTGCAGTATTTGCTGAAGTTTCACCAGAGCAACCACTTGCAAAGCACAGAGAGATAATCAGTAAACAGAACGTCAATCCTTCGCGATACATCCGCTGCGTCTTCATGATGAAAGCCTGTCCCTACTAGAATTTCGTGCTCTCACCTTAATAAGTCTCGTAAGTTTACGTCTGTAAAAGGAGATACAAACTATATTGTGAAAGCTTATATTTTGACAGTTCTGAATAAAAGAATTAACTCAATCCATGAATTTATTTTATGAGTCAACTTTCATCAAAATTCATATTAGAAATAGCGGCTAATTTTTTGCCATTCTTATAAAGAATTACTAACAAACCAGAACTAAGAAGCTTTTTAACGATTAGTTTACGTGTGAAAATTTCGATAGAAATCTATTAGCTCTGCATGAAGAAGAGATTAAACTAGAACAATATTAAAAGAGCATTTATAACAACCCTAAATAAAGCATGAACAGTAGCCGTAATGAAATTTGGTAAAAGAAGATGTATAGCCGACTTGAACAAGCGAAATGTAGCTCAGGGTAATGAATTCGAAGTTTAGAGACCGCTCGTATTATTTCTCGATGCCATTGCAAGTTGGGAGTCAAATGCATTGGGTAGATTCAAGATGAATTTGAATCTACCCCTGCCTAACGTTCTCGCCGTAAAAATGATCCAGCCATTAAGAGCCTAGCCGAAAACCTGAATTGCCCGCACCACAATGCAAGCACACGATAAATGGAGCATTGCTAAGTAGTGTTCTGGCTTCTTCTCCCAGCGGATCAACACGCGTCGAAATCGATTCATCCACGAGTGTGTTCGTTCCACTACCCATCGTCTCGCCCTGTAGTTTGGAATGTCATGAATGGTGCGTTGCCTGCTTGACTGACAAAACTAAGAAGCTGGAAAGCTAGTGAGGACGGTGAATT
>NZ_JCACCM010000139.1:0-14923 GCF_059501405.1 Myxacorys sp. | reverse complement strand
CCTCTATCACCACTCTTCTTAGTCTATGTCCTAACTAAACTGGCAGTAGCTATACTTTTGAGCGAGCATTGATCAAGGTGATCGATCAAGAAAGTTAACTTGGAATGATTAACCGCAATTTTGAATGAGCCATCCTGAAAAAACCGGCGTACTCGATTTTGAATACTGTCCATAGAGGAGAGAATATCGTTTCTAACAGTTGTCTCTAGAATGCTTTCATCTAACAAATTGAGGATTCGACATAGAATAGAGCAGTAATCTTAGCGATCGCCCTCTAAGCATCGGCGCTCTTAGGCATGAGTTCTCGCAGACTGACTGATTCGGACAAACAGGACATTGTTGAGCTATATCGTCAACCAGGTCACACAACCTTGACGCTGGCAGAACACTATGGTGTCAGCAACACCACGATTAGCCGCATTCTCAAAACGAGTTTGTCGTCTGAAGAATATGAGAGCCTGATTCAACAGAAGCGGACTGCCCGATTTAGTAGTGGAGCGACAGTTCAGGGCAATTTGCTAGAGACAGAACCTGTTGTAGAGGCGGCTGAATCAAAGGCGGCTGAATTAGAACCTGTCGAATTAGAACCTGTCGTAGAGCTGCAACCCTCTCTATCTGAACCGGAATCCATCCCTGAACCAGAACCTATTTACGAACCAGAACCCATCCCCGAACCAGAACCGAAGAAAGTCACTGCTCCAGTGCTGCGGCGCTCCTCGGGAGCCTCGCAGAAGCCGTCTTCAATAGGGGAGGAAGTGGAACTGGCTGACCTGCTGAGTACTGATGCCGTCACAGAACCTGAGAAACCTGCACCATCCGTTAAAAAAATAATCGGAGCCGATTTGACGCTCCAGCATAGCGTTGTAGCTCAAGATGATGAGGAAGATGACGACGATGATGATGATCTTGATTCAGCGCTGAGCGGCGAGTTTGATGATGATGACGAGGATGGCGATGATGTGCCTGTGCTCCCCTCAATTCAACTGAGCGCAACGGATTTTATCCAGGTGCTGCCGATCGCTGAGGCAGCGATACCGAGAACATGTTACTTAGTCGTCGATCGTTCAGCCGAATTGGTTGCACGCCCGCTTCAAGAATTTGCTGAATTGGGACAAATTCCGTCGGAGGAGATCCAGGAAAGAACGTTGCCTGTGTTTGATAATCACCGTGTCGCGAGACGGTTTTCTAACATTCGGACGCAACGGGTGATCAAAGTGCCCGACAGTCGGGTGTTGCAAAAAGCAGCCAACCATTTGCAAGCAAAAGGCATTACGCGCTTGCTGATCGATGGGCAAGTCTACGCGCTGTAGTCGCGTCGCTAATATTGGTCATCGTTGCGCTGAGGACGAGAAAAGCCGAGCAGGGGCTGGGCGATCGCGGCCCCAATCAGGCCGATCGCGGCACTAAAGGCGAGTACCAATCCAAACGGGAGTTCGATTGTTTGGATTGTGAGAAAGCGAAAGGAGACGGGCGCAGCGTTTTGCACCGAGATGATGGCGATCGCGGCAATCCAAGCGGCAATGATGCAAGCTGTGATTAGAGTTGTGAGAGTTCTCATAAGTTATGGATGAGGGATGAAAGAACTTTAAGTTGATCGGGATGGTTTAGTCTTATTCTCCCTTTTTCTTCACTTTCATCCTTCATCCCTCATCTTTCATCCCTAAACAGCAACAGGTTCAATTTGATGAATCATTCTCTCCATATACTCAGAGATTTGATCCAGTTTGGCAGGGGAGTTCGTTTCAATATACACCCGGATTAGAGGTTCTGTTCCTGAGGGGCGCAGCAGTACCCAGCTTCCTTCTTCTAAGTACAGTTTGATGCCATCTTTGCGACCGACTTCTGCAACACCAATCTTTGCAATGTTAGACGGCGGATTTTTGATCACCGATTCTAAGACCGCTTCTTTGTGTTCGTTGGTGAGGTGCATGTCAAGACGAGTGTTGAAAAGCGGACCGTCAGCTTCTGCGATCGCTTCTTGCACTAACTGGCTGAGCGGCTTGCCTTCGTAAGCGATCGCTTCAGCAACCAGCATGTTTGCCAGCACTCCGTCTTTTTCAGGAATGTGACCGATCACGCTCAGTCCACCCGATTCTTCACCGCCAATTAAAACGGTGGTTTCGCGCATTTTCTCACCGACGTACTTAAAGCCAACGGGCGTTTCATACAAGTCGAGATTGTATTTTCTCGCGAAATTATCTAACAAATGCGTTGTTGCAACCGTGCGAACGATCGCGCCTTTCTTGCCTTTGTTCTTAACGAGATGACGCGCGAGCAGCAGCAGAACGGTGTTAGGCGTCAGGAAGTTGCCTTGCTCGTCAACGATCCCGAAGCGATCGCTATCTCCATCGGTGGCTAAGCCGAGATCAGCATGATCGTGCTTCACGGCTGCAACTAATCCTTCTAGCTGTTCGCCTTTCGGTTCGGGCATTCCGCCCCCAAACAGCACGTCGCGATAGGTGTGGAAGCTCTCTGTTTCGCAGCCACAATGCTCTAAAACAGTATCCAAATAGCCGCGAGAAGTGGAGTAGAGCGCGTCATACTTGACGTTCAGTTTGGCATTGCGAATCCGCTCGACATCGAGAATGCTGTAGATGAAGTTGAGATAAGCAGGCTTGGGATCAAAGATCGAAACTTTGTCGGCACTCTTGCCACTGGGCATGGCATCCGAAGCTCTGTCTAAATTGACAACGATCGTATCGGTAATTTCGGTGGTGGCTGGGCCGGCATAGTCAGGAATGTATTTGATGCCGCAGTAAGGAGCTGGGTTGTGGCTTGCTGTAAACATCAGTGCTCCAGCTGAATTGAGGTGACGAGCACTGTAGGCAATCACAGGAGTCGGACAGTCGCGATCGACAATTTTTACCGTCCAGCCTAGGTCTGCCAAAACGCCTGCGGCAGTGTGGGCGAACTGGTCGGCAAGAAAGCGTGTGTCGTAGCAAACGAGTACCGGACGGTCTTTTGAATAGGCAGTTTCGAGATAGCTTGCGATCGCGCGAGTGGCTTTGCAAACGTTGGAGAAGGTGAAATCATCGGCAATGATACCGCGCCAACCGTCGGTTCCAAACTTAATTCTTGAGTTGCTTCCAGCACTCATTATTCTGACCCTATAAACTTTCCTTCATGGTACAAGAGCCTTTCGGGAAAATAGCAGTTAGTGAAGAAGGCGTAAATAGACCGTGAGCCGACTACCCTTTGGCGATTGATCTTCAGAATTCGTATGGTAGCGATGAAGAGCGATCGCCCATCAAACGCTAAAAAACCGGGCAGAACCTGAATCAGTTCTCCCGGTTTAGAATCTACTCGCTAATCGCCATTAGTACGTTTCAACGTGCCAGCGACCCGCTTTCTTCATGGCGCTACGGAAGTCCTTCCAAACGACGCCTGCTTTCTCAGCTTCAGCCGAAAGTGCTGCATCAATCCCATCTTCCATGCCTTTGAGACCACAGATGTAAGTGTGAGTTTTCTCACTCTGCATCATTTCCCAAAGTTCCGCCGCATGTTCCGCTACACGGTCTTGAATATACATTCTGCCACCATCCTTATTCTTCTGCTCACGGCTAATTGCATTCGTGAGCCGGAAGTGATCCGGATACTTCGCCTGTATCTCCTCTAGTTCAGCTTTGTAGAGAATATTTGCCGAAGTTGGAATTCCAAAGATCAGCCAAGAGAACCCCTTGAACTGATAGTCAGGATTTGCCGCTTTCTCTTTGTCTTTGAACTGACGCCAGAGATATGCTCGCATCGGCGCGATTCCAGTTCCCGTTGCCATCATGATGATGTTAGCATCGGTGTCCTCAGGCAGCAGCATTTCCTTACCCGTTGGACCTGTGATTTTTACATCATCGCCTGGTTTGAGGTTACACAGGTAGGTCGAGCAAACTCCATATACAGTTTCACCTGTCTCAGGATGCTTGTACTCTAGCTGCCGAACGCAGAGCGAGACGGTTTTATCGTCTACCTCATCACCGTGGCGAGTAGACGCGATCGAATACAGCCGGAGCTTTTCTGGCTTGCCGTTCTTATCCGTTCCAGGTGGAATAATTCCGATACTTTGTCCTTCCAGATAGCGCAGATCGCCCGCTGAAATATCGAACCTGATGTGGCGGACTGTACCAATACCGCCTTCAGCCACTAATTCTTCGTTTGATGTACATTTCCCAACGAAAGGAGCGTTGGGTCGGTAAATGTTAACGGGTACATCAGCTTTAGCCTTTGCTTGAGTCATTGGCTTGCTTTTTTCTCCTGTTGATGTGCCTTCTTGAACAGTTTCCTGCTTGGCAGAGGATGTAGTCTGTCCAACGGTAACGTTTTCAGCAGAAGAGCCATTAGTGTCTAAAGGCTGAATGCTGACAATTTTTCCGCCCATCCGGTTGATGCGCTGCATGGCGTCGCTCATGCGATCGTAAGAAACCGTGATAAACGTGCTGCCACTTTTCCGAATAGGATAGTTCTGCTGATCGGTGGCTCCGTTTTGGCGCAGACCCACCACCTCATAACGGAACATACGGCTGCCAGAAAGGGAGTTAGCAGCACTCGATGCGCTCGAATTGTACATTGCTCTGAATTTCTCCGACCTAACCTAACTTGATTATTGTGCTGCAAGGCGTGCTTTCAAACAAACATGCACCCTTCTTTGTGGAAAGGCAACCCGTGAAAAGACCAGTTGCGGAATGATGAGTTTGCCCTAAACGGTATTTTACGACACGACCAAGCCGAATCTAAAAAGCAAACCTTTACAAAAGTTGCTTTCGTCATTACTCTACAGAGCTTCTGGACACCGCGATCGCTTTAATTGTAAAGTTCAAATTAATCCTAAAGTTCAAACCAATATTCGCCCACGCCCAATAAATCCAATTTGCTCTCTTCCGATGCCTCCTTTCTCGATCTTTCATTGCCACAAATCTTGTGGACGGGATCGTGTTTTGGTAGAATCAGCCATAGCAGGTAGTATAAATACTTAATGCGTCGCCTTGAGCCTTCCCTGGCTGCTTGCAAGGTATTTTTATGCGAATAGGAAGAAACACATTTCTTCTTCCAAGTAGTAAAAATATGCTGTGCTGGTTTTCGCTGGTGTAGGTAATTCCTGCAGAGTTGCGCTGTGCGCGAATCGTGGAGCAAGTGACGTTCCTTCTATCGCTGGGTCGTCATCACTTAGATGAGGCTTTTATCGACAGCCAGATTTTGGCTGATCCTTCCTAACTGTTTGTTGATCACGTTTTATTTTAAGAGGAAACCCATGACCAGTAAGCCAGACCGCGTGGTTCTGATTGGCGTCGCCGGAGACTCCGGGTGCGGTAAGTCCACGTTTCTGCGCCGAATCACAGATTTGTTCGGGGAAGATTTCGTCACAGTCATCTGCCTCGACGATTACCACAGTCTGGATCGGAAACAGCGCAAAGAAACGGGCATTACCGCACTTGATCCACGAGCCAACAACTTTGATCTAATGTACGAGCAGATCAAAGCCCTCAAGAGTGGCGAAAGTATCAAAAAGCCGATTTATAATCACGAAACTGGAGAGATTGATCCGCCAGAAGTAATCGAGCCCAATCATGTCGTTGTTATCGAAGGCTTGCATCCCCTCTATGATGAGCGAGTGCGTGGACTGCTTGACTTCAGCGTCTATCTTGACATCACCGATGAGGTGAAGATTGCGTGGAAGATTCAGCGTGATATGGCAGAGCGGGGTCATAGCTATAACGATGTGTTAGCGGCCATCAATTCTCGGAAACCCGATTTTGATGCGTACATCGATCCTCAAAAAGGACACGCGGATGTCGTGATTCGCGTGATGCCAACTCAACTGATCAAAGACGACAAAGAGCGGAAGGTGCTGCGGGTGCAAATGATCCAGCGCGATGGCGTGCCAGGGTTTGAGCCAGCCTACTTGTTTGACGAAGGTTCGACGATCGACTGGATTCCCTGCGGTCGCAAGTTGACCTGCTCCTATCCTGGCATCAAGATGCACTACGGACCGAACGAATATTACGGTCACAGCGTTTCGATCTTGGAAGTCGATGGTCAGTTTGATCTGCTCGAAGAAGTGATCTACATTGAGCAGCACTTGAGCGCCACTTCTGCCAAGCACAACGGCGAGCTAACCGAACTGTTGTTGCAGCACCGTGAGTATCCTGGTTCTAATAACGGAACGGGTCTGTGGCAAGTCCTAACGGGCTTGAAGATGCGAGCGACCTATGAGCGGTTGACCAAGACTGAAGCCAAGATTGCGGCACGAGTGTAAGCGCGCTGAGCGCAAAGCCATTGGGGATACTGCAAGGTGTCCCCTTTTGACATCTTGAATGCTCGATTAAAAATAAACAGTAACTAAGTTGACCTGATTAAATTGGAGGTATAACCCATGAGTACGAAGGAAGACGCGATCGATGTAACGCCTGAAGACGCAGGTGAAAACGGTGACAGAAAAGGCGGGATGCAATTGCACGATCAGGATCAGTCTGATCAGCATCAGCAGACCGCGATCGTTCTTGCGGGCAGTCCGGTTATGCCAAGCGATCTAGAGATTGTTGGCACGATTCTAGACGGCGGCATTCGCCCGATCGGCGCTAGCCATCTCGACATTGTTGGAACGCTGGGGGCGGGTCGCCCCGTCACATCAAGCCATCTCCGAATTGCGGAAATGATGGGAAATCGCCCAATTTTCTTTGACGAGGTGAAGCTGATCGACGATGTAGATTTGCCTGGACATCGCCCGATTATGGTGAGCAATCCAGGGTTGATGCACGCGGAGATGGTGCTGAGGCAGCGTCCAATTTATAGCAACGCGATCGATGATGCTCCTTCACTGATGGGCTATCTCGACTAATTTCTACAGTACTGGTTTGTACAGTATTAGTTTCTGTGTTGGTTTCTTCTGAGTTGGTTTCTATAGTGAGAGGACGAATTGGGTGTTTCTGGTTGGAAGCACCCATTTTTATCCCTAAATTCAGCGCTGAAGCGTGAGCCTCTGCATGTGGTTTGCGTGAGAGCGTTTATCATGACAAATAAGCACTCCATAGTATTTCCGGTTGTCCAATGACTGCAACACTCCCTACGCTGCCTAGCCAATACGATCCGACCACCACTGAATCGAAGTGGCAGAAGTTTTGGGAAGACAAGCAAGTTTTTAAGGCAGATCCCAATCAGCCCGGTGACCCCTACTGCATCGTGATTCCGCCACCCAATGTGACTGGAAGTTTGCACATGGGGCATGCCTTTGAGAGTTCGCTGATCGATGTTTTGATTCGCTATCACCGAATGCTGGGTGACAATACGCTTTGGCTACCTGGAACTGACCATGCCAGTATTGCCGTCCAAGCCATTCTAGAGAGGCAGCTTAAAGCCGAGGGCAAAACTCGTCATGACTTAGGACGAGAAAAATTTTTAGAACGTGCTTGGCAGTGGAAAGCAGAATCGGGAGGCACGATCGTGAATCAGCTCCGGCGCTTAGGCGTGTCGGTAGATTGGTCACGAGAACGTTTCACGATGGATGAAGGGCTGTCGATCGCCGTTCTTGACGCGTTTAACAAGCTCTACGAAGAAGGATTGATTTATCGCGGCAAGTATCTGGTGAACTGGTGTCCTGCGAGTCAATCCGCCGTTTCTGACCTAGAAGTTGAAAACCAGGAAGTGAACGGGCATCTGTGGCATTTTCGCTATCCTCTAACCAACGGGACTGGTTCTGTGGAAGTTGCGACGACTCGCCCTGAGACGATGCTAGGCGATACGGCAGTGGCAGTGAATCCGAACGACGATCGCTACAAACATCTGGTGGGTCAGACGCTAACGCTGCCGTTGATGGGACGCGAAATTCCGATTATTGCCGATGATGCCGTTGATCCAAGCTTCGGTACGGGCTGCGTTAAGGTTACGCCTGCTCATGACCCCAACGACTTTGAGATGGGGATGCGGCATAAACTCCCGTTCATTAACATCATGAACAAAGACGGCTCCCTCAACGAGAACGCTGGGGAGTTTGAGGGGCAAGATCGGTTCGTAGCGCGAAAGAACGTTGTGAAGAAACTGGAAGAAGAAGGCTTCCTCGTCAAGATTGAAGACTATAAGCATACGGTTCCCTATAGCGATCGCGGCAAAGTTCCTGTCGAACCGTTAATTTCAACTCAGTGGTTTGTCAAAATTGAACCCTTATCTAGCCGTGCGCTGACTGCTCTTGACGATCAAGGATCTCCCGAGTTCATTCCCGATCGCTGGACAAAGGTGTATCGCGATTGGCTCATGAGCCTAAAAGATTGGTGCATTTCTCGTCAGTTGTGGTGGGGACATCAAATTCCTGCGTGGTATGCGGTGAGCGAAACCAATGGCGAGATCACGGACGATACGCCGTTTGTCGTGGCTCGAACCGCAGATCAAGCGAGAGAAAAAGCGATCGCAAGATTTGGCGCAGACGTTCAATTAGAGCAAGACCCCGACGTATTAGACACGTGGTTCTCGGCTGGATTATGGCCTTTTTCAACTCTTGGCTGGTCGAATGAATCTGCCGCCGATTTTAAGCGCTACTATCCAACCGCCACCTTGGTCACTGGGTTTGACATCATCTTTTTCTGGGTTGCCCGCATGACCATGATGGCAGGACACTTCACGGGGCAAATGCCATTCAAGGATGTCTATATTCATGGCTTGGTGCGCGATGAGAACAATAAAAAGATGTCGAAATCGGCAAACAACGGCATCGATCCTTTGATTCTGATTGATAAGTACGGAACCGACGCGTTGCGCTATACGCTGGTTCGAGAAGTCACAGGCGCAGGACAGGATATTCGGCTTGCCTACAACCGCAAAACGGATGAGTCTGAATCCGTTGAGGCGGCGCGGAATTTTACCAACAAAATCTGGAATGCCTCTCGATTTGTTTTGATGAATTTAGACGGTAAGACGCCAAAGCAATTGGGCGAACCGGACACGAGCAAATTGGAGTTAAGCGATCGCTGGATTCTCTCCCGGTTTCACCAAGTCAGCCGTCAAATTCGAGGCGCAATCGATCAGTATGGCTTAGGCGAAGCAGCAAAGTTGCTCTACGAATTCTTCCGGGGCGATTTCTGCGATTGGTACATCGAACTCGCGAAGTCTCGCTTGCAGGGAGACGATGAGGCATCGCGGCTCACGGCCCAGCAGACCCTCGCTTTTGTTTTAGAAGGAACGCTGAAGCTGATGCATCCCTTCATGCCTCACATCACTGAAGAGATTTGGCACACCTTAACCCAAACCAGTGAAGCATCGGGAGAAGCGTTAGCCTTGCAGCGCTACCCGATTCCCAATGAGATGCTGATCGATATTGACTTAGAGCAACAGTTTGACCTGATCATTGAAACAATTCGCACAATTCGCAATCTGCGGGCTGAAGCAGACATCAAACCCGGGGCGAAAGTGGAAGCGAATTTGCAGACCGAAAGCGATCGCGAACGGCATATTCTCACGGTGGGTCAGCCCTACATTCAAGATCTTGCCAAAGTCAAGCAACTCACCATTTCTACCCAAACCGAAGCCCATACCTCGGAAGGCGCGGGTCTAGTTGATTTATCAGATAACCTGTCGGAGGATGCTAAATCTGTTCTCGGAACGGCGCTAGATGCCACTAGCAATTTCCTTGCCAAGCATCACAAGCCCATTCTGTCGGTTGGTCTGATCGTTTTTATAGCCATTACGCTCAAAGTGTTGGCTTCGATTTTGACGGCCGTTCATGAAATTCCGTTGCTGTCTCCGGTGCTAGAAATCATTGGAATTGGATATTCAGGGTGGTTTAGCTATCACAGTCTGCTGAGAAGCCGCGATCGTCAACAGCTACTTCAGCAAATTCAGCAATTTACAACAGAAGTAATCGGGGAGCCGGATGCTTCGGGGGTGAAGACCTTACCAGACTCTGGTTCTAGAGCAACGGAAGACTCTCAAGCTGGACCTCAGACTGGAGATTCTCAGACCACAGGCTCTCAGACCGATCCCCAGTCCGATTCCCAGTCCGATTCCCAGTCTGATTCCCAGTCCATTGTAGGAGTCGTTGGAACCATTCAAGTCGAAATCCCTCTTGCTGGCTTGATAGACGTTGCTGCGCTGCGGGCTAAAGCTGAGAAAGACTTGAAGAAAGCAGAAGCCGAAGTTCAGGCGCTCACGGGACGATTGAGCAATCCAAAATTTGTGGATAAGGCTCCAGAAGATGTTGTCCAGACCGCGCGAGAGGCTTTAGCAGAAGCGAAAACCCAAGCCGAAATTTTGCGAGCTAAGCTTGAGCGCTTGTAACAATGCGATTCGCTCTGCGAAGCTCCGAAGGATCGCATTTACGCAGAGAGGCGTTCTCCTTGAATGTCTCTTTACCTATGTAAGGATTCCAAATGTTCAAAAAAACCAATATAGCGACAAAGAGCGAAAAAGCTATACTTCTGTGTAATTAACCCTAATATCCAAATAGCCCATCCGAATAATCTATTGAGTTGCATTAGATTGAAACTGCATAAAACTGTCAATATACATTCGGAAAAAACTATGCATCTCAGGCATTTTCAATCATATAAATTGCATCTTAAGGTGTTTTACAATTTCTACTTCAAAGTAGGAAAAAGATAGGTTGTCTGATTGAGAATTCACTTCATCAAACATCCTTGAGTCGAACAAGCCTCGAGAAATCTTAGACAGAGCTTTAACGCTCACTTTAGAATAGTTAATCCCATCATGTTTTTTCTTTTGAAATAAGTAGAGAAAATAGCAATGCTGTACTTGGCACAAATTCAGAAGAAAGGCTATTTAGGCAAGGCGGGGCTACGCTTGCTGGCATCTCAAAAATCTGAGCATGTTTGGACGCTAGAGCCAGAGCAAGACATTATTCTTTCAACGGACGCTGCTGCTTACAGTGAAGATCTTTTAGTACTAGTTGAGTTTTCGAGTAGTCATCAGGTCGCTAGCATTAGAGAAGCGACTGATTGGGTGCTAGAACTCGTTCAAAAGTACCTCAGCTATGGAATTACGCCTGCATTTTTACAACAAGAAACTGAGCGCGCAGAACAGTGGCGGCAGTCGTTGACCCTTCAGAGTCAAGAACTGGAGCGGCGTACCCTAGAGCTTGAGGCTCGCCGGGAGCAAATTCAAGACCTTGAAGAAGACTTGAAGCGTCAGAAGAAGGAGCTAGAATTGCTGACGGATCAAGCAAAATTGCAAAGTCAAGAACTTGATCAGCGAATGCAAGATAATGAGAGCCGCCAAACTTAGGTTGTTGAGTCGAGATAATTTGGAGATATTGGCAAGGGATTTAGATAGTGAATATAGCGAATGTAGAACTCGGTAGATACCTAGATTGACCTACTCCTTACTGCTAGATTGACCTACTATAGTTACTCTCCTCCGATCGGCGGCTAAGGATTCTGTCTATTTTTCTGTCAGTGTCCACGAGCCATCCCAATCCTCGGTTGGAGGATGTTGGAGCCAGTATTGACAGCGATCCATGTGAAGGGCAGCGGCTTGGTCATGGCAGTCGATTTCTAGAACGGCCGCAAATTCGGCAACGGCGACGGCAAACTTGCGCTTCAAATAATGCTCTCGCGCTTTGTGGTAATGCTCAATCACCCGTTTCGTTTGGTCTGCGATCGCGTCTGTTTTCAATCCAACTAATTCATACACTGCAACGGGTTTGTTTTTACCTTTGACTTTGATGAAGTCGAGTTCTCGTGCCCAAATCCGATCGGCACAGGGACGATAGGTACTTTCGCTAATCACAATATCGGTTCCGTAGAGCTTGCTTGCTCCTTCGAGTCGCGCACCAAGATTGACCCCATCTCCGATTGCCGTAAACTCCATGCGTTTGCTACAGCCAATGTTGCCGCTAATCACGGTATCCGAGTTAATGCCAATGCCGATGTTAATCGTTTGCTGATTTCGGGCGGCGCGTTGGGTGTTAAAAATGGCAAGGCGGCGGCGCATTTCAACCGCCGTTTTAACGGCCATCCATTCATGATCGTCGAGTGGCAAGGGAGAGCCAAAAACCGCCATAATTGCGTCTCCGATGTACTTATCGAGGATGCCTTTGTGCATAAACACGGCTTCAACCATCGACTCAAAGTACTGATTCAGCATTTCCACCACTTCTTCCGCTTTCAGCGTTTCGGTCAGTGTGGTGTAGCTGCGAATGTCGGAGAATAGAACCGTTACTTCTTTGCGATCGCCGCCCATTTTGGCAGCGTCGGGATTTTCTAGCAACTGTTCGGCTAACTCTTGAGTCATGTAGCGATACATCGTACTTTTGAGCCGCTTTTCGTCGCTGATGTCATCCATCACAACCAATGCGCCAGAAATCTTTTGGCTGTCGTTGGCATCCGCGATCGTATTAATCGACAAATTAATGCTGTGCTGCTCTTCACCTCGCACAGGTTGCAGGGTTCGGTCGGGATAGTACTGCTGCTGATTTCGCGCCTCTAATGCCATCCGGCACCAGGACGAGAAGTTGCCTTTCTCGATTTTGATTAGCTCAGCAACGGAGCGACCTTCAATCACGTCATCACCCTTCAAACCGAGTAACTTCTTAGCGCTTTCGTTTGCGGCAATGATGGTGCCTTCTTTGTCGGTGGAGATGACACCATTGGAGAGCGATCGCAGAATATCTCGCTGCATTTGTTCTTGCTGCTTCACCGTTTCAAACAGTCGAGCATTCTGAAGGGCGACCCCGGCTTGAATGTTGAAGGTTTCCATAAAGTCTTGGTCGCTGCGATTGAAGCTCGATTTCCACTGCTCAGGAACTTGGGGCCAATCCTGCGGATCGTAAGCCGGAAATTCGCCTTGTTTCGTTTTGTTGACTAATTGCGTCACGCCGATTAGCTCATCATCGGCATTGTGAATGGGCATACACAGCAAACTACAGGTTCGATAACCGTTAGCTTTGTCGGTTTGCTTGGCGGTTTCTGCACCGTCGTGATCATAGAGGTCAAACGCAATGTTGATCACTTCTCCCGTTGCCGCGACTTGTCCGGCAAACCCAACGCCAATCGGGAGGCGCAATTCTTTGTAGGTATCAGCAGAAATAGCGATGCGTGTCCAGATCTCGTTGCGAGCGCGATCAATTAACCACAAGGTACTGCGATCGGCGTTCATCAACTGCTTCGCCTCGTCCATCACCCGTTTGAGCGTGTCATCCAAATCTAAACTGCTTTGGCTCAACGATTGAGTGGCTTTGATCAGAGCGTTAGCGGCACGTTGTTTTTGCGTCGCAATGTAGAACGATCGGGACGACTCTAGAATCAGCCGAATCGAGGGCGCGAATTCTGTAAAAAGCTGTTCGTCATAGGGGGTAAAGCCAGAGAGGTGCATGCGCTGATCAAGAGGAAGAACGCCATTACAGCTTGGTTTGAGCTTGTTAATTAACTGCACTACCGCAACCAACGTGCCGTCGTTGGTGAGCAACGGCAAGGTCAGCATTGTGTAGGTGCGATAACCTGTTTTCTTGTATTGAATCTTGGCTTGTGCCGATCGCGGATCGTCAAAAAAATCGTAAGGAATATTGACTGGACGTTTGAAGGTGGCGACTTCGCCTGCAATGCCCTGATCGGCAGGAAACCGAATTTCGATTGCCCGTCCCCCGTTGCCCGATGCGATTGTTGTGTAGAGTTCGTTCTTTTCTTCGTCAAGCAAATAAATCGTGGTGCGATCGGCGTTGAGCAACTCCCCCGTTTTTGCCGTAATCGAGTTGAGCATCTCTTCCAGAATCGTTTCAAACCCTTGCATGTCTAGCATGGACAGGGTCTGATTGACGATCTGAAGCTTGTGTTCAACGTCATAAACGACTTCTTTAAACTTATCCTGTGTCAAGGGCGCAAGAAAAGACGCGAACTTACCCTTGGAAGACGCTAAACCACTATTCGATTTCGCCAACGCGGACGACTGAACCTCAATGACGTCTCTTTCATCATTCAGTTCCACCGTTTCAAAGGCAGATGCGGTTGGTGTAGAGCGCAACTCCAAAGGAAACGGCTCCGCCAAGTTCTCAAGGATTGGGCTGATGACGGTCGAATCGGGCAGATGCGAAGATGCGGGGTTCATACAGGATTTTGGCTACGTCCTGCGTTCAGGGTTCCCCGAACCGAGATGCTTTGCGCCGAAACGTGTAGAAATCTCCCGAGTCCAAGTTTATGTTAAATGGTGACAGGGCGATCTCTTCAAGTTACCCGCAAAGGGTCGCATCAAAAATTGAGTGCAACAATCAAAGCACGGGCGATGTTAGGGCGAACACCTCCGGTATAGGGACCCTGTGCGCTGACAGCCTTACATATTTGAAGATATGCTGAAAGTGTCTACCGTTCTACCTATGCCAGCCTATCATACGGAAAGTTTTCGTCGATCCACCTGATTTAGGGTGATAGGCAGAAAGTTTCTCTCTAAAAAGAAGTTGTACTGCAAGTTTATTGGTATAGCTTTGCCTATTCGGGTTCCATGTTCCAGTAGATCATGCGTGGTGCAGTAGTCAGCAAGTTAGTGCTGAAACGCTAGGCTAAGTCAGAGTGAGGTTGTATAGTGCAAATAAACATTTGTGATGAAATCAATGATGCTCGTGATTGCGGAGATACGCCCTGTCACATCATTGAAGTAGAGCCAATGCCTCTCACTGAACTTGTTCCAAGATTCGGATTGGGTTTTACACCTGGCACATACCGGGAAATCAGTAAAGCTCAAGCAGAAGCAGTAGCTAAACGTGTTCTTCATCGTGACCTGGCATATGATACAGAAATTATGACTGAGACAGAAGCACAAGCATTAGCAAACCGTTTTTTTGACTGTTTTGATGAAGAAAACGCTCAGTACTACACCAATGGTGACTATTATTCTGACGAGGCTAGTCACAGTTGGAATCCAGCTACAGATGCAACATTTGATACAGGAATTCGGCGTTGCATAATGGAGAGATGAATAAGGTGATTCTCTGCAGTGCCCGGAA
>NZ_JCACCM010000138.1:0-14943 GCF_059501405.1 Myxacorys sp. | reverse complement strand
ATGTGTTAAGCATACCGCCAGCGTTCATCCTGAGCCAGGATCAAACTCTCCATTGATTTTCTAACTTGAGAGTTTGGATGGCTCCGAAACAATATCTGTTGCTGTTCCGGATTCCTCTAATTTGTCATCTGTCTTGGGACGCGCCCAAGACGCAAATGTTCTAACGAGGGTTGAATAATTCTTTGGCTTTCAAACTATTGATTTGTCTTGGTTCAAGGTGCCTTGGTCTTCCCTTGACACTCTCCCAGTATAACGAGACCGCAGTCACTTTGTAGTGAGGACAACCGTATGAACGAGCGGTGTTTGTACTACCGCCGCAAGACGGTTGGCTGTCGGGTTAGAGAGAGTGGTTTCCCTTGGCACTTCACTACTATAGCGAATGTGCAGCAGGTGTGTGGGACAGGAACCGTACTACTCGGTAGAGGTTATACTACTTCATGGATGAGAGCTATTGAGATTGTCTTTCGATCTCCTGCAACAGGGCCTCGTCCGAGTAAGCCGTTTCCCAATCGCTCGACAGTTTGAGCCGGACTGACTGGGCCCCGCCGCTCGGTGTACACACCACCCAATAGGTATCTTCTTGCCCTTTCACCTGGGCGGCTTCCGGGTGCTCGGCTTGGTCCGACAATCCACTGAAGGCCTGAATACAGGTCCAGGTAATGCCATCTCGATCACTAACAACTCGCTCCACTAAAATTCTCCTATGGCTGAAGGCTAAGATTGAGCGCGATTGCCTCTAGATCAGTCTTGCTCCAAATCATCATCCTGCTGCTGCCCTTGATTGTCATCGTCATCACGGCGATCTTTGGTATTCGTCATGATTAGCTCCTCACATGTGTAAGTTGTGGTTTGATGTCGGGTAATCCAGTCCTCTGCCCATTCAAAGGCAACGCCTGCTCGTCGAGCCGCTTCTTCGTCTTCGGGACGATCTCCAATATAAAGACAGTCCTCGGGTGGGTGGTTATGCCTCACCATGGCCAGCTTGAGCATTCCGGGTTGAGGTTTACGATATTGCTTGAACCATTGGGTTTGGCTATGGTTGTAAGCATTATGGCGGGTAACGCGAAAGCACTTTCTGCCGTCAAAGTCTGGACAGAAATAAATTTCTTTGAGCTGAGGAACCAGTTGAAGCGTATATTGCTGTTCCTCAATACACCTTTGCATGGTTTTATGCCCCGCAGCAACGCCGCCTTGGTTCGTAATGCCCACGATAATCCAACCGTCCTGATAGGCACGCAGGGCAAGGTCAGCCCCAGCAATCATCTGTTGGTCCTGAGCGTTCTGAAAGTAGCGTTGTCCGCTTAGGGGCTCCCGCAGCGTCCCGTCCAAGTCGATCATGAGTAGGCTCATGGCTTTCGTCTGCTGATCCTTTGACTGGTTTACTCCTGATCTTGGTGGCTTATCTGGAGGCGGACATCAGTCAATGTAAAGAGACGAACCAGCGTCTAGCGTCTCACGTCACTGCACCCTCGTCGATTCTTAGAACAAACATTCTATTTCACCAAGATGGTTTTTCGAGGGTGGTTACGAGAGTTAAAAGAGTTTAGAAGAGCGAAAAATAGCTCAGGTTATCATTCGATCTTTATTTCTGCATATTTGTGCGAATGCAAGCAAGCTTGCATTCGCACAAATATGCAGTATGATTAGTGCAATTGAACTATACTCTCTTGCGAGGAAAAGTCCACTCTCGATGCTGCCTTCCCTCGCCCTCACGCCTTCCCGTTACAGCTATGCCCAAAGAAAATGCACCGTTCAAAGTTACAGACCCGCAGCATGCTAAACAGTCTGCTGGATACATTCGAGTTTCTACGCTCGAGCAGGCAGATGACTCCCTATCGTTAAACCGTCAGGAACAGGCAGTTACACTACATGGCGCAGCGGTTGTCTTTCAAGACATTGACTCTGGGAGCAAGGACGAGCGCAAGGAGCTTCAGAAGTTGATGCAATTGGTTCGCGCCGGAGAGGTCAATGAGGTTATAGTGCCGCGCATTGATCGGCTCACTCGCTCGCTCCGCCAACTTTTGGATCTCATTAATGAGTTTGAGGAGTTAGGTGTGAATCTCAAAATTCTGGACCTCAGCCTTGACCTTAGTACCACGATGGGCAAATTCATGGTCAGGTTGATTGGTATGTTTGCAGAGTGGGAAACCGACCAACTGTCGGAGCGAATTAAGGCAGAACGACGGCAGCGACGACAGAACAAATTGGCATCGGCTTCTCATCCCTTTGGATACAAGGTTGAACAAGGACACTATGTACTCGACCATACAGAGTTTCTATGTTTGCTAACAGATCGCCCTGAAAACTATCCCAAGGGTGAGCTTGCAGATACCGCAGAGCCGATTCCCGGACGAAGCGTTTATCGCTTATGCCGAGAATTAGTTGAATTGTTCTTAGATGATGGGTTGGCTCGGAGTGCGTTAGGTCAATTCTTCGAGAAATATGGCATTGAAAAGCCCGGTTCAAAGTCCAAAGGCATTGGGAAGCGCTTGTTTTGGACACCTAGCGGCTTTTTATCGTGGCTGACCAACCCGGTGCTTCAAGGGCACACTGTTTATCTTAGGCAAATTACGGTTAAGAAGCGCCGACGAGTAATGAATCCAGACGGTCCTCAAATTGTTGAAGACACCCATCCGTCTCAGCGATTGATCTCGGATGAAGAGGCGAAAGAGGTCGCTCGAATTATCCAAATCAATCGTCGCTTGGGAGGAGCTAATTTTGAAACGGATCCAGATCAGCCCGACCGCTATCGAGAGTTTGCTTATCAAAGCGGACACATTTTCTGCTCCAACTGCAGCTCTTTGTGTACGTCAAAAACGAGCAGCAAGGGCAAGTATCAATATTTCGGGTGTCGGTATGCAGGAGTTGGATGCAGCAACAAAAAGTCCGTGGAGAAACGCAAGATTGAGCAAGCGCTGATTCACCACTTGGTGATGAAGTCTTGCGAGATGCGGGAAGCGGCTTGGGAAGCCAAAAGCGGATTTGTGAGTGGAGTTGCAACGGTTCTCCAGGCAAGCGGCGCAGATGAACAGGCCGTGCATCAATATCTCGCGATGTCGGCTCCCAAGTATGAGGATTTGGATAGCTCTGCGGGTTTGTCTCCAGAACAAGTGTCTCGGATTCAATTATTAGAAGCACAATTGCAGGGCTTAGAGAATGTGCCGGGGTTTAACCCGCACATTGATCAACTCAAACAACAGTTACGACGTGACCTTGAAGAGGCGAAAAACTCGAGCCAGTCGCTGCTAGATAAAAGTGCTGGAGCCATCATTTTTGAGGGAAATACCAGCTATTTCTGGGATAAGTTCACCAACGACGATAAAGCGAAGGTCTATCCCAGGCTCGTGCATAAGATTTTCATCGGCAGTGGTCAGGTCACAGAGATTCTTTTGAAAACTGAACAGAGTGAGGCACAGTGATGCGAATCCAGAAACGACTTGAGTTGACCCAAAAGATTGGGACGATTGCATTGAATGAGGCACTGCGAGGTTGGCAACCGCCAGTACAAGGGCAATTACACTGCCCGTTCTGCCAGTCCGCTCAGATTTATCAGCGAGCACAGCGCAAGAATGGCATGACACATGGTTGCAGAGACTGTGACCAACAGTTTTCTGAGGAGCTTGTACAACAATGCCGATGTGTACGTCCGGGAAAGTTTGTCAAATGCTTATCCTGCCCGCAATACCAACGAATCCGCGAGTTGATGAAGTTTAATATCGACCAACTCCGTCACTTATCTGAGGAAACAGTTGATCAAATCATGGCACATCCAGATTTTTATCAACAGCACTTCTCAGTGCAGCAGTTTCTGCCCCAAGTGAAACTCAAGCATTACGCTGAAAGCCTAATAGCTAATGATGTTGTACCGGATACTGTGCAGCAGCCTATCCCTACAGGAGAAATGGAGCAACTTTCATTACTTGACGAACTGATTGACAAGAGCAGCTTCTAAATTTCGATTCACCAGTTGTGAAGGCTTTATTACTGAATCACTTAATTACGTAATCAAGTGATTCAGTAGCCATGTGCTTTTAGCCAATTTTCAAGTGCTTCTCTCAAAATTTTGTTCTTTGATTGTTTGCTTCTGAAGCTCGCAAAGTCCAATCGTTCGTACTGCAATGTTTCCATATCGAAGCTGACGCGATGAGGGAAGGGTTTTGAAGTTTTTTCTTTCCCTTCTAACTCAACTGTCTCCTGCTCCTTTAATTCTATTGCGGGTGTTTGAATCTCTGGATCGATTCCGCCTTGCATTACCCATTGGTCAAGAGATGGCTGGGTAGAGGTTGGTTTACTGGCAATACGCTTCTGCCCTTTCTTCACCACGACTTCGCCTCCATATATTTCAAAATATCTTTGCTTAATGCCTTGATATCTCGCGAAGCGGCACTACTTGGCTCCGATTCTAGAACGCTATAGCCTGCTGATGATTCTGCAAAAGCAACCCGTTGAGCAATTGCAGCTTTTAGAACTGGAAACGGTAGATCTGCGAGAGCAGCTTCAATCTCGCGCCCGATCGCTGTTCCTGTAATTCGCCGATTAATACAAAACGCGGCTTTGATATCTGGCTTAAATTGCTGAGCTTCTTGAACGAGTTGTACCGTTTCTCCAGCGGCCCAGACATCGTAGGAACTAGGTTGAACGGGAATCAGTACCAGATTGCTCGCAAGAATAGCACTACGAGTCAAAGCAGAGACGCGTGGTGGGGTGTCAATTACACAATGCTCGTAATCTTCAACTACAGCAGGAAGATCACGGTGCAAAGTTTCTCGTGCCATTTGCACGATAGGAAATGAGGAAGGCTCTTCTCTCGCAGCTGCCCATCCACTCGCTGAGCCTTGCGGATCACAGTCCACAAGCAACACTCGTCTTTTAGCCAACGAGATTACATGAGCCAAGTGGATCGCTAGCGTCGTCTTTCCCGCGCCTCCCTTTTGATTGGCAAGGGTAATTATCATAAGTAACTAAGTGATTAAGTAAGCAAAAGGATTCTACTCCTGTCAGGCAACTCAACAGGCAATACTTCTTGGTTAAGGGGGGCGAGTAGCAATGGAACAGGAAGTTACGCTAAGGCTGAAACACTTGCTGGTTAGGTGCTTCAAAGAGCAGTTTTCAGTCTCATTGAGACGTACCAGTTAAACTCTAAGTCATTTGGTGCAGAAATTATAAACGAGATAGCAGGGGTTTTAGGCTCCTAGAAACTAGGAGGTTCAACTGGTACACCGCTTAGCGTAAGTTTCTGTTCGGATGATACTCAAACCCCTTATACACATTTTTCTAATGGCAATCTAAAAACGTAGATGAGTTTTGCTAACAGTAAACGTAAGAAAATAAGTGCGCATACTAATAGCAACTCATTGACTTTCTGCATAAAACCACAGAAGTCTTGAAAATATACTCCGCACGATCGCAGTTTGATTATTTAATCAGTTATCAACTGAATTAGCTAAAAATCTTCTAAATCATCCAAATCCTGTTCTGAATTGTTAGATTGCTCGGTCTCAATTTCTTTAATCCATTTACTCATCTCTTCATTCAATACTAATTCCTCTTTGCGTTTCTTAATTAATCGCAGAACTTCGTTCTTAGCGTCTTTGATATCTTGTTCTTTTCTAGACGCTACTCTCCCTTGATTTTGTGCCTCAAGTAGTTCCTGCTCGTACAAACTAATGCTTTCATGTAAATCTGCTAAAGCTCCTTGAAAATCTTTTCTTTCGCGGCGAAGTAGCGCTCTATTAAAGAAGTCTTGAGCGTTGAAATTCCCAGTATCTGCAGAGTAATCGGGCTGCTTCCAGCGGTCAGGACTGATGAAGGTGTAGACATTTGTTCTACCGCGTCGTACTCGCTTTTCTATCATTCCATTTGTTTCAAGTATTTTCAGGGCGTGCTGTACTTGTCGCACAGACATTGTGCAAAGGGCTGCAATGTTTTTAAGGCTTGCGAAACATCTTTGACGACGAATGATATGAGTAAGAACCCTGTAAGCATAAGGATTTAACCCATAAGAATCTAAATCAACTGGAATGGCTGTAAACGGCCAAGGGATGCGGGTGTCAGTCATAAACTACGGGCGCTACTGTTTTACGAACCTAATACGTACTAACTGTTGCGAACCTCATACGTGCAAAGTAGATCTCTCTTAGATATATCTTAAGCTAATACTATAGACTACTTCACACGTATCGCATGCGTGTAAAAGAGAAATTTCTTGCATTATTTGCGTAACCGAGCTAGCATTTTCATGGGAGATGCAATTAAACAGCAAATGAGGCACTCCTGGAATTCCAGAAGTGCCTCACAGATTGCTTATTTAGTTCAGGGAGATAACTTTAGGCGGTTGCTCCCCTCCCTTAGATGTACATAACGGAGTAAATATCTCAGCTATGCCCTATCGCCATGATAAACCAAATTCACGGTTAAGTCACGCATCTGATGCAGACGATCGCGTGAAAAATAGAGCCACCACCAAATCGATTACTAACTTCGGCGTGAAGTGCTCTGATGGAGTTCTTCATTTAGAAGCAAGGGTTCCCGTGGCAAAAGCGAAAGACGCAATCATGAGGGTCACTAAAAAACTTCTTCTAGGAGCTGTCCCACTGCTCTTTCCAGCGCTCGTCACCTTGGCACCACTCATAGAAGCACCGGTTCCCCATGATTCTGCGCCACCGCAGATACCTCATCAGGTAGACCCCAAGGGCTAACCGTTTTCTGGAGCAGGACATCGTATCACTTCACATTTGCGTCTGTCAAGCAAGCTTTTACCTAAACGTTAATAGAAGTAGAACAATACTTTGCTCACCTGCTCCACACCAGAGTGTGTGAAAACTAGAGTCAGAAATCAAAAAAGCACTATCAGGAGCGTCTAATCCCTCTCAAATCATTCGTATGGAGCGTAACCTTCGAGTTTTCATACACCCTGCCACACCACAGAAGTCCCAAATCTTGAGAAAATGAATTTGATAACTAACCGCTGCAGCGGTTGGTTATGCCACTCCTTCGCGCGACCAGTCGAGAACATCAGTTGAAAGCTGCTCCCAACGATCCTGCAATTCATCGACCCCCTGTTTCTGAACGAGCTGAAGTTCGCCGTCGGTGATCGGCACGGCCAGCAGCAGGTAAATGGTGCGGTCGGCAAGCGTGACGTGCGTCATCCCCTGCTCCCACTGGAACGGCGGCACGAACACGACGTGTTTGACGCGTAGCCCCGGCTCGTACATTGACACCATGTCGGCAAACGTAACGCCCGGAGCGACTCGCAGCCGTCCTTAATGATGTAGAACCCGATCGTGGCGGCGATGTTGGCAGTGTGCTCGAGGCGGCCGCGACCGTCGAGGAGAATCTCAGTGGCCAGCGGCGGTCGGCCTGCTCTCGCCTGGTCATGATCCATCACGCCGACCGTCGCCGCGACGACGCCCTCGGCGTTCCCGCTCGTGAAGATGGCGATCGCGTTCTTCTCGTCAGCATCGTAGTGCCGGGTAACATGCACTGCGTCGCCGGGCACCTTCGCGCGCAGATACTTCGTCCATTCGATGTGCGCGGCAGGCGGTTTGGCGGCTGAGGGTGGGAGTGGCATAACGATTCGGTTCAGCGGCAGCAAGTAGCCTTGAATCCAGCATAAAAGCTTTTAGATATCCGCTGCAACCAACTAGTTATAATGCGTCGTCCAGTTCTATTGAGCAGCGGAAAACATCGAGCATTTGAGTGTACATACCTCGATCAAACGCAAAAGGACCAATGCCATCAAGCCATTCGACCTTTTTGCCAATTTGCTCCGGCAAATCTACTGGTAATGATTGATCGATTCCAAGCCTTTGCCAATGAATGGTTTGAGGAGTGGCAAGGATGTCAGCGAGCACAATCACACACCAAAAATCGCGATCATTAGGGCACATCAGAATTGGTGCAATTGAGCGTTCTTCCTCTATCGGCAATATCCGTTGCCACACAATTTGGCGCTCGCGATCATCATCAAGCTGGCCAAGTATTGTAGGAACAAGACCATTGAATTGTTGATGGGAAAATGCTGCTGTCAGTATGGCGTCGAGTGGTGTTCCGTCAATGGCGATGACAAGATGGGGTTGAGCCGTAAACTTGGTTTGATGTGTGGTTGCTGCGATTGAGTTCATTGAGTTGCATCATTGTCAGCAATATAACAACTATTTAGACTGACGCTTTCTCTCTAACTCCCTCAATTCAAGGTGTTAGAGAGAAACCTGTCGTCTTAAGATCCTAATTCCCCAATTTAGGCTGCACAACGTCTGCATCACATTCCATTGCTACTCGCCCCCCGGTAGAATCTTTTTGCTTCTTTCATATACTACTTACTTAATTACGTAATTAAGTATTTAAGTGGCATACTTGCTAGCTTCGCTACTTTGCACTCTAGGACCGTGATTCTTGATTTACTGCTCACATCGTTTGAATATCCGATTGCATCATGGGAGTATGACGAGGGTCAATCTGTCACTATGGAATATATCAATCAAAGGAATAAGGAATTTCGAGAGGACGATCGCATCATTTCTCTCACCTTCCCTAAGCTGCAATTAACCGTAGCAGGAATTCTGGAGGCAGGCTAATGACTCAACTACTTACGAAAACTACTGACCAGCGCATCGTCTTGCGGGGGACTTGGGAGAAATTTAAGCTGATGCAACAGGTATCGGAAGATTCTCCTGGTGTGCGGTTAGCGTTTTACAACGGAGAAATTGAGATTTTCATGCCCGGACGTGAACACGAAGTATTTGGCTCTATCATCGGCGGGCTGTTACTGATTTACCTCGCTCAGAAGGGCATCTTCTTTCAGCCAACTGGCTCGATGACACAAGAGAAAGAAGGGACAGCTTCAGCCCAAGCGGATCAGTCTTTCTGCATTGGCAGCGTGAAGCCCATTCCTGATTTATCGATCGAGGTCGTCTTTACCAGCGGCGGCGAAAGCAAGTTAGAGCTGTACCGAGTATTAAACGTTCCCGAAGTTTGGTTCTGGCAAGACGGTGTGTTGAGATTGCACCACCTTCGCGAGTCCGGCTATGAACGCATTGAACGGAGTGAGTTACCAGGGCTAGAAGACCTCAATATTGATTTGTTAAAGCGCTGCATTTTGATGTCGGAGACAGATCCGGGCGAAGCCGTTCGGACGTTCCAACAAGGCATTTTGTAACGAAATCCATAGTTCCTATACGGCTTGCCACTATGCCAAAACGAGGTGCTCAGTCTGATCGTTCTGGCAGTCCAAGTTGATCTCTCGCTTCTTTGATCAGAATGTGGTCACCAGATGCTAACCACAAGCACAGCTGTGCTTGCCGCTGTGCTTCAGCCCGTTTCTGACGTTTTGCATTAAGCAAAGTTACTTTTGACGGTATTTCAGCTTGCTGACGCCGTCCTTGTCCGATCGCAGCCTCAATCTCTTGCTTTAATTCCGGTGGTAGAAAACTCCCCCCAAACCCCCCTCTTAGTTCTAGGATGCCCGCTTGCTTTGAGGAAGCAGCGGGAGCATCTAGAAGCTTATTTAGAGGTAGGGTGCGTACTTCCTGATTTGGTGAAGGTTCTAGCATTTTTTCAACAGGGTCATTTTCTTCCTGTTTTTCAAGGGTGTGATCTCGTTCAGCAGGATGCCACAGAGATCGGTATTTGTTCAATGTCGTAGGGCTGATGCCGTAGCGCTCGATCGCTTTGCGCCGAGCGGTGATAGCACTCGGCAGTTCGCTTTTAGCGATTAGGTCAGCGACAGCTTCACAGATTCGCCGTTGTGCATTCTCGGCTTTGAGAACGTTTTGGTTCGGTGGCTTGGACTGCGGACTAGAGTTACCCATAAGTTTCGCTTTCGTTCCGCCATAGTGATATCGATGATTTTCCACACATCGCGCCCAGTCTCGGACCCGCTCCTCGATGTCGTGCTGATGGCGACAAAATTCTTTATAGCCAGGGAGTGCAGTGACAACGCAAAGGATTGCCGCGACGAGGGTTTCTCCTTGGAGGGGTTCCCCGCCTGAAACCACATGTCGGAAGATAAACTCGCGATCAGCGACTTTGCTGAGAATCCAGTTGGTTTGTCCAAATCCGGTCCAACCGGGTTCAATTTCTGCATCCAAGTCGTTGAGAAATTTCGCGGCGTTCTTGGTGATAGCGCGTTCCTGCCGTCGTGCAGTTCTCCAAGCCTGTTCGATGGTTTCGGTGCTGAGATCGTTGCGGGCTTGGGCAAATTTCCACTGCCGTATAAATTCGGCTTCGGTGGTGAAGATGGGCTCAAAGTTTTGATTGAGCAGGTAAGAGCCGAGTTGGAGTGGGAGCCGATGTCCGGCGTAGAGGCTGAGTTTTTCTTGGTAAGGACGGGCATTGGGGAAGATTTCGAGGTGCCCAGGTTTGACTCTGAATCCCGCGTTTTGGGTCATCGCTTGAACGACTCTTCCGATTTGGTAAGACTTTTGCGCGGCTTTGTAGGGAAAGTAAAGGTGCAAGCCTCCACTTTGACTAGAGGTGACAGCAAGATAGGCAACAATACCAATCCCCTCTAGAGCGGCGAGCAGGCGCTGAATAGCGAATGGGTCACGGCTGGGATGATAGGCGCTGCTTTTGTCGATGTCGATGACGAAGTAGTTTGTTTTCGCGCCGAAACGAACGCCGTAAAGGAAGGCTCCTTGTTGAATGAGGCGATCGCTGAGCGGATGTTTACTTTGGGTCTGCCACTGCGGGCGCTCTCCTGGCGCTGGGTGCTCTGCCCACAAGTAATCGTGTCGATGGGGAAAGAGCGCACACAGATCAATTTCGGGATCTTGAACAGAATTGTATTGAGGGGTGGAAAGTGGCATCGTAACTCCTTTTAGGAGCCGAACCTCACCTAAAGATGAAACTTTCTTGCATCACCCCTCGACTGATGCGATACAATCCTGTCAGAATAGAACTGTATCGTTCAGCGTCAAGCTGACCGTGAAAGTCGAGTCTCCAGTTCAGGGCGTTAAAGTTTCTCAGGCTTGGTCCCTTAGTGATGGCTCGGCTTTTGCCGTTTTAAATTCAATTGTCTCGATTATTAAAAAATAATCTGCCTAGAATCATACAACTGATCTAGGAACTTACAGCTAACGAAATCCTTGCTGTAACTAGTTCAGGGGGTGACAACGAGGCTAAAGAGCAGACTGGATCAGGACAATGGCATTGAGACCTCGTTGAAAAAAGGGGCGTTTTTGCGGCTTGAGTGCCATTAGTTGGGTTGCCAAGGTTGGCCATAAATTCAACGGTTCAATCCACAACCTGCCATACAATCCAATCCAGAAATTACTGTGTCGGTTTGTGGTGCGTTGTGGCTCAGTGACACGAGCAATGTAGTGTTGCACCTGTTTTTTGCGAATGCATCTACCCTGGATGGTGGAGATCAAATAGGCGATAGCAATCAGAACTAGCAGTGCATTAAAGCGACGTAAATCGGCATGACACGCTTCGAGGTGGTAGCCGCCGGATTTGTAATCTTTAAACAGTGCCTCAATTGAGAAGCGACTAGAGTAAGCCTTGAGGGTTTGGTCTGCATCAACGAGATTGGTCATGAGATACCAAGCATCGTCTGAATTCGACTGACGATACGTGCGCTTTTGTCGCAGGACGAGATTGTGTTTGCCAAACCCGCGATTCTGCGTCACTTGAATTTGCAGATACTGTTCTGTAATTCCAGGCGATTGTGGCAAGTGGTCGAGGCGAGTAAAGATACTACTGTCAGAGGGTTTGACCGTGGTGCTTTTCGGTAAACGAAAGACAAATTCCACTCGTTTCTCAACGCACCAGGCAGCGAGTTCAACACTATGAAACTCACGGTCTCCGAGCAAGATGAAGTCATACTTTTCAACAGTTGAAAGACTGGGCGCAGCACTTTTCGTTGCTCAGCAAACGCACTTTGTCCTTGCTTATTCAACCACATCCAATGCATTGGAATCGCTCGCTTCTGATACACAAGGCTGACCATGATCAAGTTATGGTCTTGCCATTGAGTTCGGTCAATTACAACGTGAAGCGGTTTTCCACGTCGATGATGTTGTTTGACCCAGTGTTTGACAACCGGAAACCAAACCGCTTGGGAAGTCAGTCGCGGTAGGTGCAAAAATCGTTGGAGATTGCGCCGTCGGCTCTCAAATAGAATCGGTTGTGGAAACAGGGTGGCTAATCGTTCGAGACTAATTCTGCGTTCTTTTTGCAATAGTTCGACCAAGATCTCTAGTGTCACAAATTGCGTCTCACTGAGTTGAGCGCGTAGACAACTTTGATAGAATGAAGGCAACATTTTTCGATCAATGAGGTGAAACAAATGGAGTTACCTCATTTTTTCTGCCTCTAGATGCTGCTATCCGGCATCTTCTCTACCTTTCAGACCCGTTGTCACCCCCAAAGTGTAACTAGGTTATTTGTTGTTTTCGATATTCCAAATTTTTTAACTATTGCCAGCGTTGTGAACGGTTACTAACTGTCACACCGACAACCAAGGTTAGCCATTGGACTAAAAATGGCTTAAATCGCTAATGAGTTATGTTTTCAAACCCCGATTCTGTCGTCGAGTAACTGTCACAATCCCAACGACAGAATCGGCTTCTGAGGCTGAACTTCTGCGGACTTAGCAGAGGTGCTTCTCGATTAGTGGTAACAAAAGTAGAATAGAGACCGCCTCACATCAAACTTTGCCGAAAACAGATGTTGGGACTGGTCAGTTAAGTTATCTAAGATCCGTCTGCAAAAGTGCTCGCCAACTGTGCAAAATTCCAGTACAGTCGAAGACTCTTATTCTCAGTCGTGTTCTCCAAAATAATAAAACGCAGTAGGAAAGAGATGAATCCTACTGCGTTACTTGATTGTTGTCTTATTAAGCTGGATAAACGCGTAAGCGGCGGTTCGGTTCCGCTCCAAAGCTGCTGGATTTGAGCCGATAGTGCTCAACAAACTCGTGCTGCATCTTGCGAACATGAGCAGATCGCGGCAGCAACTCAACTGGTTGTCCTTTCAGAATGACAACTTGCTCCACTGCTCGTCGCGCTTCTTCCAGGGCATCCCACTCATCGTCTTCATCACCGCTATAGGCTAGCTCGCTTCGGGTGATGAGAGAATCCACCGCTTGGTCTTTCTGCCCTAGGGCGTGTTGCAAGGTATGGGCAATCTGAACCACGGTGTTGGCTTTCACTGCATAAATTGGCAGTTGATAGCCGTTTGCCAGGCGTCGCAGGTTAGCGTGTTTTCTTAGATTTGCCTTCAGGGTGAGAATGGCGTCCGCCTGTTCCACGCCCCCCACCACTCGAATTGGTAGGTTCAGTTGCTCGATGGTTTGTTCCACCAGATTTCGGCTCATCTGATAAGGATAAAGAGCCAATAGAGGTTCTCCATCAGCTTGAGCTGGCGGCACGGTGTGAGCATCCCAGCTGCTAAGAAATTGATCGGGTTGAGGCTTTATCCACGAGTCCCCCTCTTGCTGCGGAAATCGAAGAAATTGGTCTGCAGCGCGTTGAGAGTTCGGCGCTGCGAACGATTTCTCCCCATAGCGCGGTTGGCTCCGCCGAGATCTAGAGGAGTTCTGCTTTAATGGCACCTGTGGAACTTCCTGGGTAATAACTACTTGCCCCTGTTCGTTCACACTCCTGACCTGAAGTGTGGGCTGATGCCTACGCAATAGGTCATCGACGGTATCGGCGACACTTTCATGCACCACCCATTGCTGCCGCTCCTGCATTTCAACAGCAATCTCAAACGTTGGCGGGGCTTTGCGTTCCAGCACACTCTTCTGGGAACCGCGTCGTCGGGCTTCTTCATCCCCTAACGTCACAGATTGAATTCCGCCCACGAGATCAGATAGCGTTGGGTTCTTGATTAAGTTCTCAAGTTGGTTCCCATGGGCGGTACCAACCAGTTGCACCCCACGTTCCGCGATCGTTCGGGCTGCCAGCGCTTCCAACTCCGTGCCAATCTCGTCGATCACAATGACTTCGGGCATGTGGTTTTCTACCGCTTCAATCATCACCTGGTGCTGCAACTCCGGACGCGCCACTTGCATGCGACGAGCACGACCGATCGCAGGGTGGGGAATATCACCATCCCCAGCAATCTCATTCGAGCTATCGATAATCACCACCCGCTTATTCAGGTCATCCGCTAGGACACGAGCAATTTCTCGCAGGGCTGTAGTTTTTCCCACACCCGGACGACCGAGCATCAAAATTGACTGCCCGGTTTCCACTAAGTCGCGAATCATCGTAATCGTGCCTGCGATCGCACGACCAACGCGGCAGGTTAGCCCAATCACGTCACCTCTGCGATTGCGAATGGCACTAATGCGGTGCAGCGTTTGCTCAATCCCAGCGCGGTTGTCATCCCCAAACTGACCGACCTGCTCGATACAGTGGTGCAGCTGCTCCCGCGTCACAGCCGATTCAGACAAATACTCCGTCCAATGGGGAAATCGTGCTTCTGGGCGACGACCTAAATCCAGCACGACTTCGACTAATTGATCGCGCCCCGAATGATACTCGAGAACAGCTCGGATCTCTAGGGGAAGAATGCTAATTAACTTCTGCAAATCGTTTGTATTTTGCATCTTGATTCAGGAGAGTTGCACATCATGTTGTGGAAAAATTGCAATTAACATTTCTGAGATCTAGAAATTCGATTCAACTTATAATCTCTTCTGCAACTCTTCCTATTTCAAATCTAGTTTCAGATCTAGCAATTTCAGATGTAGTGCGAGTGAGCAAAACCGAACGTTTGCAGGTTGGATGTTACCTTGCTGGAGTGACATCTATGCGAATCACTCATCTATAACAAAAGCCTCCAGTTTAAGATGACTCATGAACTGGAGGCTTGAGGATAAGAGTTGATAGACTTTTCGCTGATCTTTTGGCTGATCTTAGTTGGCTCAAATACAGACTTAGAAATTACATTGCAACTTGTCAAACACCAATGAAGGTTTGTGGTCAAGCCCTCGGT
>NZ_JCACCM010000137.1:0-15230 GCF_059501405.1 Myxacorys sp. | reverse complement strand
CGGGCATCAATTCTTGAAGCACTATCTGTAGCTGGACTTTAGAGATTTGGTATAATACCAACCGGGATCAGAAGCGTCTTGAAAGGCAATGCCAACCGAGATGAAGTAGAAG
The DNA here is from genome assembly GCF_059501405.1 of Myxacorys sp. Classification (NCBI taxonomy): domain Bacteria; kingdom Bacillati; phylum Cyanobacteriota; class Cyanophyceae; order Leptolyngbyales; family Leptolyngbyaceae; genus Myxacorys; species Myxacorys sp. Next base: position 15,118 of record NZ_JCACCM010000137.1, on the reverse strand, counting down.
CCTGCAATTCTGCCTTGCTTCTCCTCTATGGCGTCTGTGCGTAGACCGTAGCTTTTCCAACGAATAGTCTGCCAGAGTTGGTACTGGGGCTGAGGAGTGGGGTTCTCAATCAGTTCTTTTAACTTCTGCTCGAATTCGGTTAGAGACATGATGCTTCCTCGTAGATTACGCCAACTGATAAACACAAACCTGCTCCGCACTCTCTAGCCCCAACTCTTGCAAGATGAAGTCTGCAATCCAGCGGGGAAACTGAACGAGGGAGAGTTCGATCCCATTGGCAAATACTCCTAGAAAGTGCGATCGCCCAAAGGTGGCAACGGCTTCATCTACCAAAGCATGAGGATCACGAATCACCGAGAGCAATAGATCCGCCTCATCACCGCCGCCCCGCAAGCCATCTTGCACGTAGCGAACGATTGAAGCCGCTTCGGGTGGGAGACAAGAGTGCTTCAACACTAGCTCTGTGTCGATCAGATCAAGACATTCCTTTGCCAGCTCTCTAGCGGCGACCTCTGCCTGTTCGATGCTGGAAGCGGCGTATTCTTTGCCATTGATGATGAAACACGTTAAGCCGTAGAAGTCGTCGTGAGACTTCTGAATATCAGTTCTAGTTGCTGTGACCATGACTTGTTTAGTTCTATTGCTGTAGCTGTGGCGATAGAAGCAGTCACCCAAACGAGTGACTGCCTGAAGGGGAAATTAGAAGGCGTGACAAACTTGAGCGAGTTGCTTTTCCTCAACTCGCCAATCGTTACCTGTTGCCAATTTCAAGAGTCGATTGAGTTGGGTGTTCGCCCAAACTTCTTGACGAATGAGGACATCAAAGGTCTGAAACTCTAGGGTGGCTAGGCAGTTCTCAAAGCGTCTAGCTTTCACTTGATAGCGCTGCGTTTTGATGCCGCTGTAGGTAGCGTTGGGAGCGGTAATGAAGCGAGTTTGCGTGGAAGGTGCGATCGTTGCTAGCATGACTGTAAATCCTTTAACAGAGGGTTTGTGGAGGAAGCGCTTAAGTTGTCCAGACCGGGGCGCTTTCTCTATGCCTATTAATGTAACCTTGTTAATTAACACTTGTCAACCATCTAGTTAACAGTTAACATATACTTGTTGCATGAGGGTTCAATAGGTATGCCAGTGCGTGTTAGGCGAATCGTCAAGCAGGAAATTGATATTCCTGGCTTGGGAGAACAAATCAAGAAAGCTAGAGAGACTGACGATCGCTCAGTCACTGAGCTTGCCAAAAAAGTAGGTATTTCTCGAAACTACTGGTATCAACTAGAGGCAGAGTCTGTTCTGGGAGGCGTAGCAGAAGACACGCTCAGAAAAATCGAAGAAGTTTTAGGGGTCGATTTCGGAGTGGTCTTCAATGATTGATCCTCAAACTATCAACCCTCTCGCTCTTCCCTCGGTTCCCTTAGAGTTGCGATCGCAACTGCCTGAAACGCCGTGCATCTATTTCGCGATCAATTCATTAGGGCAAGTGCAATATATTGGGCGATCTGCAAATCCAAAAAGGCGATGGGGGCAAACCGATAAGTTAGGGGAGTACAAGTATACTACTTATTCCAACTACAGAGGGCACTTGTTGCCTTCATACTCATAAAAACTGTGTCTAAGTACTTGCTTGAACACCACTTAGCACCAATTGAATTGCAGCTTGTGTATAGCGTTCAATCATCTCCTGGCTCAGGAGATCCTCATCCGGTGTGAGATGCTTCACGTTGTCATAAGCATTCGCATAGAACGTACAGATGCCAATGATATTAAGCGTCGTCATGTGAACATCGAGTGGGCGAAATACATCAGTTTGCACACCGCGTTCTAGAACGCCTGCTAATTGTGCAATCGGTTCTTGCCAATTAATCAGTTTGAAATACCGTCCCTGGTTCTGAATGGCTTCCTGAAACAGCAACATTCCACGATTTCGGTTGGTCGTTTCGTATTCAATGGTAGCTCGGAGTAGAGCTTTCAGGGCTTCATCCGCAGGCAAAGTCTCTAGATCCAATTGGTCAAATACAGTCTGAAGAACTGCTGCTGGGCGCTGTAAGACGGCTTGATATAACCCTTCTTTACTCTGGAAGTAGTAGTAAATCATCCGAGGTGCGACCCCTGCACGAGTTGCAATCGGGTCAACCCGTGTCCCATGCAGTCCATGCTGAGCAAACTCAATTTCGGCAGCATTGAGAATTTGCTGCTGCGTTGCCTCGGCATCCCGAACGGCTCGACTTGACTGCTCTGAGGATTGTGCTTTACGCGCCATAGGTCACCGTTAATTTCCAACATCTTTCATCCTACTCGGTTCTATGAAATAAACGTTCCATTAACGCTTGACAAAAGCAAGTCACATCTTTCATTCTTATGAAATAAACGTTTAATTTATAAATCTATGACGCGATTTCTGATTGGCACAATTGCGGCGGCTGGGCACGTCAATCCTGCTTTACCGATTGTGCAACGGCTCATTGAGCAAGGGCATGAGGTGTGGTGGTATACCGGGCGTGGTTTGAAGGACAAGGTTGAAGCGACGGGTGCGCGGCACGTTCCGATTCAACGTGGCATTGATCTAACGATTTCGGAGACGATTCCGAAAAGCTGGCTAGAACAACGGGATGCGCTCAAAGGGGTAGATCAGTTTAAGTTCTATCTCAAACATGGCTTTATTGATGCAGCGGTGACACAACTGCAAGATCTCACGGAGATTCTGGATGAATTTCCAGCAGAGGTATTGCTGTGTGATGTGTTCTTTTTGGGGATGTCATGGCTTTGGGAAAAAACAGGCTTACCGTGGGCAGCATTTGGAATGTCTGCTTTACCGTTTATGAGTCGTGATACCGCTCCATTTGGCTTAGGAATGCAGCCGAATCATTCTGTTCTTGGACTACTCCGGAATCAGCTACTGAACTCCTTCTCAAATACTATATTGATGCGAGATGTGCGAGTTCACTTAGATCAGGCTCGGGCTGGTGTTGGGTTAGCTCCTAAAGGGCAAGATTTTTTCACCGCTGCGCTCTCCCCATTTCTCTACCTTCAAGGAACAACGCCCTCGTTTGAATATCCACGTCGCGACTTGCCGCCCCAGGTTCACTTTATTGGCACTTTTCTTCCTCCGGCTCCTACCGACTTTGTGCTGCCTGATTGGTGGCAGGATTTGCAGGGTGAACTGCCTGTGGTGCATGTCACTCAGGGAACCGTTGCAACTGAAGCCAGTAATCTAATCGAGCCAACAATGCAAGCTCTGGCGACTGAAGATATGTTAGTCGTTGCCACAACTGGAGGACAGCCGATTGACGACCTTAAGCTAAAAGCCATGCCTGCAAACGTGCGAGTTGAACCCTTTATTCCTCATGCTCATTTGCTACCTCATGTGGATGTTATGGTCACGAATGGTGGATTCAATGGAGTTCAGATTGCTCTGGCAAACGGAATACCGATGGCTACAGCCGGACAAACCGAGGAAAAACCGGAAATCTGTGCCAGAGTGCAATGGACAGGGACAGGAATTGACCTCAAGACTAGCACTCCAACACCTGCACAGATTAGAAATGCAGTAAAAGCAATTCTATCTACTCCAACTTACAAGCAGAATGCACAACGGTTTCAGCAAGAAATCAGTTCGTATGATTCTCCGACGATTGCAACAGTGTTACTCGAAACCTTAGCAACAACAAAGCAACCTGTGCTGAGAAAGTAATGACAACCTCCAAATCAACAGCCTTTCTGCCTGGTTTACCGCAGTTCGGTTTAGGGCTCTGGGACGGTTGGACAGCGTATTTTCTTTACAGGCTAACCCTGGAACTAGTGATGTTTCGACGCTGGCAATCCGGGAACTGGCACTCAGTTTCACTCCTTTCATAGTTGATCAGATTAGGTCTGTGAATTCAGCATAAACTCAACTTTAGAAGTCTCGATGCAATTTTCTATTGAACAAGTCATTCCACACAATGAAGAATGGCAGCAATTGTGTAACAAACTCAAAGTGGCAAATTCTTTCAGTGCGATTGTGCTAACGGCTCGGTTGATGGGCTTGCGAATTGCCAAGGTGATCATAGAACAACAATTAGCTGAACGTGCTCAAGTTCAGATATCCTGGAATCGCTGCCCTGTCTGCAACACTCAGCTTGTGAGCAAGGGGTTTGCCTGCCGACAAATGCTGACGGTAGTCGGGTGGATCGAGTGGAAACGCCGAGTTGGGCGCTGCCCTAGACGTTGCTTAGGGAGCCAAAGTATTCCTTTAGATGAGGCGCTTGGGCTTCGAGCTTATCAACAAACATCGATGGAACTTGTTCGGCTGGGGTGCTTACTGGCTGTGTTTTTGCCCTACAATCTCGCGGCTCAAGTCTTGCTGCAATTGGCTGGAGTTTCTGTTAACGACGATGCGCTCTGGGAGTGGATACAACGTTTTGGACAACAAGCTGTAAAAGACCTGAAATCACAATTAGACGCTTTAAAGACAGGACAATCACTACCCCTAGAATCGCTCGATAATGCACTTCTCATTCGAGAGCGATTTCGTGTAACTCCCCTATTGCGGCAGTTATACGGCGTGAATTCGGTATAAAGCCTGAAAAAACGGAAGTTATCCGGTTTGCAAACGGCATCATTGCCTTGAAGGGACATTTATCCAGTTGAGAAGAACTCCAAGCAGAAATAAGTTAGGCTGTTTCAGGTTACTGCTGAGACAGTACTTAGGGATTATTCGGTGAGATAACGGATCGCTAACTACTCACGTATCATCACGATTTGACTCCCATTGCGTCGTCTTCTGTGCCAAGCCCAGAAATGCTCTGATGACTGGAGAGGAATCATGCTGCCGCCACGCCAAGTAAAGTCCGGTCTGAGGGGTTTGCTCTTGTAAGGGTCTGTAAATAACTCCGCTTCTGTGGAAATTTTGCAAGGAGGCGGGAACGAAAGCAATGCCTAGTCCTGCTGCAACCAAGCCGATGATCGTTTGCATCTGGACTGCCTCCTGAGCGACTTTCGGACGAAATCCAGCTTGTTGACAAATTTGAATAATCTGCTCATAAAAGACGGGTCCCAGTTTGGCAGGAAATAGGATAAAGGATTCATCTGCCAAAGTAGAGACAGACACTTTGACTTGGGCAGAGAGCAGATGAGTTTGTGGCAACGCCAATACCAATGATTCTTGCAAAACGCATTTTGTACTTAGACCTGGCTCGGTGATGGCAGAACGAACAACGCCGACATCAATCTGGTTTTGATGCAGGGCATGAATTTGTTGAGCAGTTGTCAGTTCATGCAATCGCAGTTCTATAGCCGGAAACTGTTCGCGAAAGACCCTTAAAATATCGGGCAGTAAGGTATACGTTGCAGAATCAACAAACCCGATCGCTAACCGTCCAACCTCACCCCGCCCGATTCGTTGTGTCACTTCGATCGCCTGTTCGAGTTGCGCTAACACGAGGTAAGAGCGCTCTAAAAACACTTTGCCTGCTTCAGTCAACTGCACGTGGCGCTTCGTTCGTTCAAACAGCTTGACGCCTAGTTCATCTTCTAAACTGCGAATCTGCTGACTGAGCGGGGGTTGGGAAATGCCCAATCGCTCTGCTGCTCGACTAAAATGCAACTCCTCAGCCACGGCAATGAAATAGTGCAGATGCCGTAATTCCATGACACTTATATCTCTAAGCTATTAATCCTAGTCATATATATATTGGACAGTCTTATAGCTGTCTCCTACCGTAAGAGATATGAGGCGCGTCTCATCGTTTTGATATTGGAGAAAGCAAATGAACTCAGACAAAAATCGTGTTGCTCCCAAAGTTTGGTTGATTACAGGATGTTCGACCGGGTTCGGACGTGCCCTAGCAGAAGCGGTGTTGAAGAAGGGCGACTCCCTCATTGCGACTGCTCGCGAACCAGAGCAACTTCGCGCATTGATTGAACCCTATCCAGAAACCGCAAAGGCTGTACGTCTGGATGTAACATTGCCCCAGGACATCCAAGCAGCCATTGATACAGCGATCGCCACCTTTGGTCGAATTGATGTACTGGTCAACAATGCGGGACATGGACTCATTGCCGCACTCGAAGAAATCAGTGATGTGGACATTCACCAATTTTTTGAAACCAACTTCTTTGGGGCAGTCCGGCTGATGCGAGCTGTCTTGCCTTTAATGCGTCAGCAAGGCAGCGGTCACATTGTCAATATGTCATCTACGGCAGGATTGGTGGGATTTGGCGGAAGCAGTCTCTACTGTGGCGCTAAGTTCGCCCTAGAAGGCACATCTGAAGCCCTGGCTAAAGAAGTCGAATCTTTTGGAATTAAAGTGACTTTAATTGAGCCTGGGGCATTTCGCACAGACTTCAACGGACGCTCTCTGGCAGCAGCCGAACAACCCATTCATGCCTATGCTTCGGTGAGCGCGGCATCATTGCAGTGGTTCAAAGAGATGGATGGTCAGCAACCTGGCAATCCAGCGAAAGCGTCGCAAGCCATCATTCAAGCTGTGGAAGATCCTCATCCGCCGATGCGACTAGCATTAGGCACGGATGCCATGACCCTGATTCAGGAAAAACTGGAATCGATTAAAACGGATTTAGATGCTTGGCAGCAGGTGACAGTCAGTACGGATTATACAGATAGGAACAGTGAGGTAATGGTTAGGTAACTTGAATACGGTCTGCCAGCAGCCTAACAACACAGTGGAGCGGACAGTAGATAGATTTCGCGCTTCGGTGCTATCTGCCGCCGCTCACTTTAGCCATTATGCCGATTGTGAAACCATGAGGGAAATCATTTTGAGGTCTGGTGTTGGGTTGTCACCGCGCACTGGGAAAAGCGATCGCAGCTACCCAACACGCCTTTCTATTTCGCGATCGACAGTCAGAGCGCGGGAAGTTCGGACCGCGATTCACCAGCAACGAGCAAATCCGTCAACGTGACGGATTTCAGCTAACAAAGAGATCGCAGCTTTCTGAAACGTTGTGTATTTATTTCGATCATTAACCCACACTGGGCCTAACAACTTCTTTGACGACGCTTTCATCTACCTGAGTCTGCTCTATATCTTCTAGCTTGACTATTAATAGGATATGCTTCCACATCAATACTTTGATTCTCCAGGACCATTGACAGGTCAAAATTCAACATTTCCACTCTGGCTGCTGGGTCTTGCTGTAGTTTCCTTGACTGCTAATTTTATAGGAGCTTGGTTCAATAAGCCGTGGTTGCGTCATGTAGCGACGCTCATAATGGGTATCTATCTCATAGGTGGCTTGTGGACACTTTTAGAGCGCTTGTGGACTTTTGGTGAAACGTTGTTCAATCAATCTATGTAGTAGGTTGAGGGTCAGAGTGAGTGCCATAAGTGCTTGAATTAAAGCCAGAGACACCTATCGAACAACTTTCTAGCTGAGTTGGCGGCAGAGGCGGGTATCAGCGTCCCCCACTGGAACCGAGTTGAGAACGAAAAAGTTGGAGAGTTGCCACTAGAAACACTTCGAGGTGTTGAATAAGCTCTTGGCGTTGATCTGAAAGTTAAATTCGGCGATCGCTCTTGAAACTATTAACCCTCTCGCTCTTCCCTCAATTCCTTTAGAGTTGCGTTCACGCTTTCCCTCGTTGAAGTCCAACCCGCACGAAAACGCTAGGGTTAAGTTTTCTGGGGAGGCGGATATTCCATTCACCGACTCGGCATGCTGCGCGCGATTACGACCCGATGCAGACGGGCGGCTCTGGGATGGACGAATAACTGCTGTTCTCAAACTCGTCTAGGCACAGCTTCTAGGTCATCGGGCACCTTTATGTCGGCTTCATCCCTATCCCCCCTCGTGGCGCAATGAGCCGCGAGGGTAAAGATGCGGGATCAACCATAGCGGTTTCAGGAAATGACCGTAGTTGCTCGGATTGTTTGGGCACAAGGAAATCTCAAGATCGACTTAATCCCGATGCCATCCGACCGAGAGTGTCTCAATGCCTAGCCAAGCTGATTTCCCCTCTGCGATCGCCACCCCTAATGCTGCTCTGGCTGTGCCCTTACAGCTGCAACCTGAGATCAGTGGGTTAGTGGCCCCGTTGAGTCTGACCCGATCCAGCCAAGCGCTGCTATTTGTGGATCGTGGCGTTGCAGAGTATCAAACGCTGGTCGCAGGGGTCGCTCCAGGTACGGAAGTTCATGTGCTGGACTCGAGCCAAGATGCCATCACCCAAATCACCAATACTCTGCTGGGACGCCGCGATATTTCGAGTCTGCACATCCTTTCCCACGGCGAAGCGGGCAGGTTGAACTTTGGCAGGGGTGGACTGGACCTGGCAGACTTACCGCAATATGCAGCACAGCTCCAGTCGTGGAGCAATGTGCTGACGAAGGATGCCGACATTCTGCTCTACGGCTGCAATGTGGCGCAGGGCGAACTGGGTCAGGCGTTTGTCAACGGGCTCAGTGACCTAACCGGAGCTGATGTTGCCGCCTCAGATGACCGGACAGGGAGTGCGGGCAGAGACGGCAACTGGACCTTGGAAGTGAACCAAGGCACCATCGATGCCGCGCTGGCGTTTCTGCCCACGACGATGCAGGGCTACCGTGGCGTGCTGGATAATGCTACCTTTGCCTGGGCACAGCAGTTTACCAGCGGCTCCTTGGTCACAGAGTCCAAGACCGTTGTGGATGGGGCGGGCAATGTCTACATCACGGGTTCCTTCACGGGCACGGTTGACTTTGACCCCGGGGCGGGCACCATGACCCTCACCAGCGTGTCGGGTAGCGATGACATTTTTGTGAGCAAGCTGGATGCAGGCGGGAACTTCCTCTGGGCCAAGCGCCTCGGCGGGAGCAATGTCGACCAAGCCACCGGCCTCAGCGTCGATGGCAGCGGCAATGTCTACACCACGGGAACCTTTCAAGGCACCGCCGACTTTGATCCTGGTGAGGGCACGATGACCCTCACCAGTGTGTCGTCGCATAGCACAGACATTTTTATCAGCAAGCTGGATGCGGGCGGGAACTTCCTCTGGGCCAAGAGCCTCGGGGGCATCAGTATCGACCGAGCCAACAGCATCAGCGTCGATGGCAGCGGCAATGTCTACACCACGGGAACCTTTCAGGACGCGGCCGATTTTGACCCGGGTGAGGGCACGACAACCCTCACGAGTGCGGGTAGCACTGACATTTTTATCAGCAAGCTCGATGTGGATGGGAACTTTGTCTGGGCCAAGAGCCTCGGCGGGAACAGTAGCGACTTTGTCAGGGGCATCAGCGTCGATGGCAGTGGCCATGTCTACACCACAGGCTACTTCAGCGGCACCGCCGACTTTGATCCTGGTGAGGGTACGACGAACCTCACCAGTGTGGGTAGCGATGACATTTTTATCAGCAAGCTGGATGCGGGCGGGAACTTCCTCTGGGCCAAGAGCTTCGGCGGGAGCAGTAGCGACTTTGCCAACGGCATCAGCGTCGATGGCAGCGGCAATGTCTACACTACGGGCTTCTTCACAGGCACCGCCGACTTTGACCCCGGGGCAGGCACCATGACCCTCACGGGTGAGCCGTATAGCCCAGACATCTTTGTGAGCAAGCTGGACGCAGGCGGGAACTTCCTCTGGGCCAAGCGCCTCGGCGGGAGTGACAGTAGAGACATTGCCACCAGCATCAGCGTCGACGGCAGTGGCAATGTCTACACTACGGGCTACTTCAATCGCACCGCTGACTTTGACCCCGGAGCGGGCACCATGACCCTCACGAATGCGGGTAGCGATGACATTTTTATCAGCAAGCTGGACGCAGGCGGGAACTTCCTCTGGGCCAAGCGCCTCGGCGGGAGTGATACCGACCAAGCCACCAGCATCAGCGTCGATGGCAGCGGCAATGTCTACACCACGGGAACCTTTCAAGGCACCGCCGACTTTGACCCCGGGGCAGGCACCTTTAATCTGGCAACGGGCGGCGTCACCAGCATTTTTCTCTCGAAGCTAGATACGACAGGGACCTTTGTCCGGGCGCAACAGTTTACCAGCGGCTCCTTGGGCACACAGCCCAAGATTGTTGTGGATGGAGCGGGCAATGTCTACACCACAGGCACTTTCGCTGGCACGGTCGACTTTGATCCTGGTGAGGGCACGACGAACCTCACCAGTGTGGGTAGCGCTGACATTTTTGTGAGCAAGCTGAATGCGAGCGGGAACTTCCTCTGGGCTAAGCGCCTCGGCGGCAGCAGTACCGACAGTGCCACCGACATCAGCATCGATGGAAGCGGCAATGTCTACACCACGGGCTACTTCAATAGCGTCGCCGACTTCAACCCTGGGGCAGGTATCACGAACCTCGTCACTGCGGGTGGCACTGACATTTTTGTGAGCAAGCTGGATGCGGGCGGGAACTTCGTCTGGGCCAAGCGCCTCGGTGGGATCAGGAGCGACATTGCCACCAGCATCAGCGTCGATGGCAGCGGCAATGTCTACACTACGGGCACCTTCAGTGGCACGGTCGACTTTGACCCCGGGGCAGGCACGATGAACCTCACGAGTGCGGATGGCAAAGACATTTTTGTGAGCAAGCTGGATGCGGGCGGGAACTTCGTCTGGGCCAAGCGCCTCGGCGGCAGCAGTAACGACGAAGCCAGCGGCATCAGCGTCGATGGCAGCGGCAATGTCTACACTACGGGCTTCTTCACAGGCACCGCCGACTTTGACCCCGGTGAGAGCACAATGAACTTCACTAGTGTGGGTAGCGCTGACATTTTTGTGAGCAAGCTGGATGCGGGCGGGAACTTCGTCTGGGCCAAGCGCCTCGGCGGCAGCAGTGTCGACTTTGCCACCAGCATCAGCGTCGATGGCAACGGCAATGTCTACACTACGGGCACCTTTGCTAGCACGGTCGACTTTGATCCAGGTGAGGGCATCATGACCCTCACCAGTGTGTCGGGTAGCACTGACATTTTTATCAGCAAGCTGGATGCGGGCGGGAACTTCGTCTGGGCCAAGCGCCTCGGCAGTAGCTTTAACGACGAAGCCAAAAGCATCAGCGTCGATAGCAGCGGCAATGTCTACACCACGGGCTACTTCCAAGGCACCGTCGACTTTGACCCGGATGAGGGCACGACGAACTTCACGAGTGCGGGTAGCACTGACATTTTTGTGAGCAAGCTGGATGCGGGCGGGAACTTCGTCTGGGCCAAGCGCCTCGGCGGCAGCAGTAACGACCTTGCCAACGGCATCAGCATCGATGGCAGCGGCAATGTCTACACCACGGGCTACTTCCGAGGTCCCGTCGACTTTGACCCCAATGAGGGCACCTTTACTCTGGCAGCGGGCGGCCTCACCAACATTTTTCTCTTGAAGCTGTCGCAGGTACCCACCCTCACCATTGCTGCCACGCCCCTAAGCTACACTGAAAATGACGCCGCGACCTTGCTTGATCCCACCGCCACCGTCGTGGATGTTGGCTCTGCTGATTTTGACACCGGCACCCTGACCGTCAGTTATAGCGCCAATGGCACCGCAGACGATCGCCTCGCCATTCACAACCAGGGCACGGGCAATGGGCTGATTAGTGTCTCTGGCAGTGATGTCACCTACAGTGGCAGGGTCATTGGTACCTTTACCGGAGGTGTGGGTACAACCCCCCTCGTCGTCACCTTCAACAGCGATTCCAGCCCTGCTGCTGCCGAGGCACTGCTCCGAGTCATCGCCTATAGCAACGTCTCGGAGGCACCCTCCAGCGCCCCTCGTACGTTAAGCATTGTGCTGACGGATGGAGACGGCGGCACCAGCACGCCGGCGAACAAAACCATTACGGTTGCATCCGTTAACGATGCGCCGACCGTTACCGCGCCGACCGCGATCGCCATTACCGAAGATACGCCGCTGGTCTTCTCCACCCTGAACAACAATGCCATTACCATCAGCGATGTGGATGCAGGTAGCAATCCCGTGCAGATTAGCCTCACGGCTACCAATGGCGCTGTCACCCTGAGCAGCACGACCGGACTGATAGGGTTGACGGGCAACGGCAGCAGCAATCTCAGCTTTAGCGGCACTCTCACCGACATCAACGCGGCCTTGCAAGGGTTAACCTTCGCTCCGACTGCCAACTTTTATGGGTCTGGTGCGATCGCCATTAACGTCAATGACCAGGGGCATACTAGTGGCACCGCTCAAAGCGGCAACGGCAGCATTAACATCACCATTACTCCTGACGTAAAGCTACTGTGGCGCAATGGCACGACAGGCACTACCTCCACTAGTACGGGCGAAAACGCCGTCTGGCAATTGGATAACTTCACGCTCCAGAACAGTTACTACCTTCCTACCATCGCTGATCTGAACTGGCAGGTGATCAGCAGTACCGCCGACTTCGATCGCGATGGTCATGCGGATATCCTGTGGCGCCACCGGGCGACGGGCGAGAATGCGATTTGGCAGATGAACAGCACCGGCTTCCAAAGCGGCTATTACCTTCCCACTATCGCCGATTTGAACTGGCGCATAATTTCCACCGCCGACTTCAATGGGGACGGTACGGCGGACCTCGTGTGGCGTCATCAGGCAACCGGTGAGAATGCCATCTGGCAGATGAACGGCTTTGTCATCGAAACCACCGCGCTCATTACGAGTGTCGCCGATCTCAACTGGCAGATTGTGAGTACGGATGACTTTGACGGGGACGGAAAGGCGGACCTGCTCTGGCGCCACCAAGCGACGGGTGAGAATGCGATTTGGCAAATGAACGGCTTCACGACCAAGAGTGCGTTTCTCTTCAGCCAAGTCGCTGATCCAAACTGGCAAGTCGCTGGTACGGCTGATTTTGATGGGGATGGGATTGCGGATATTGTGTGGCGCAACCGGGCGACGGGCGAGAATGCGATTTGGCAGATGAACAGCACCGGCTTGCAAAGCGGCTACTTCCTCACGACGGTGCCGGATGGGAATTGGCAGATTGTGGGTGTGGCCAACCTGGGTGGGGAGAGTACACCCGACCTGCTCTGGCGCAACGCCTCGACGGGGCAAGTTGGGATTTGGCAGATGAGCGGCTTGGGCGAGGTGCAAGCCTATGAACTCCTGAATGTGCCGGGTGAGTGGAGTGTGAAACCGTTTGTAGTCGCCTAAAGCCAGCACAGCTAGGTACATTGGCAGGCTCAGTGCGATCGTATTGAGGACAACCCTTGCTTCAAGGGTTGGCGTTGGCGGGTTGATACAGCTGGTCAGCAACGTGGCTCTTCCGTCCGCTCGCCTAGCTCACAGTCATAGCAGCAGTGATGTGGCTAGGGTTGTTCCCGCCGCAACTGCTGCACTGGCAGCAGCAAGCTCAACACCGGCACCTCATCAATCTTTAGTTTCTGGAGACAAGAAAACCGCGCGATCCCTCGGAGCTTGGCGAAGCCAATTGCAGGAGGAGTTGAGCGGAGTTGAGATCGCGCGGCTACGCTAGACATTCCTACCAGGTGGGAACCTCTAAGGCGATGTTGAGCAGGAAATCAGATAATGCCACTTCCCTTTAAAGTTGCACCCATACGCCAGTACGAAATCATTGATGTCGGTAACGAAGAGATTGGAATCTTACCGATCAAAAAGTACGAAAATCTTACCCGCGCCGAATATAGCTTCATTAAAAAACAAGATTTATACAACTATCAGTTTTCACTGGCGGCACTGGCTAAGCGAATTTCTCATGCAACGGGTGCTCATTTTGCTTACGTCAACGATCGCGTCAATGCCTATCTCTTCGGCGGCTTCATTCAAAATGACCTCGTGACAGTAGAAGGCAAAGAGGGCAAAATCACCAAAATTGAAACCGTTGAAGGAACCGAATTCATCACAGTTTCCTTTGATAGCAATGGTGACTTCGTTTCAGTTGCAGGCGAGGGCATTGAACTGGTCAGCCCAGCCTGGTATGCCGATTACTACTTAGAGATCACAACGCTCACCAACGAGTATCTAGAGTCGCTGCCCTACCAAAATTATGTGTATGCCACGGCGATCATTACCTTCCGTCTGGACCCTAACTGGAAGCTCGAAGACACAATGAATCCAGAGCTTCTGGACTATGAGCTAGTCCGTGAAGTGGCATCGTTTGCTTATAAAGAGAAAAACGGTTGGAAGACAGAAGAAGAAGCCGCGAAAGAGCCGTCCACGGATGAAGAGTTGGGAAAATCCTCGACGGAGATGTCGAACCCGACTGGGACGGCATCTTCTGGCGAATCCAGCACTACTGGGGACACGACGAGCGATTCAATCACAGAAACTTCGCCTTCCAGCCCATCAGCCTAATTTTTCAGGCGCTAGAGTGGGGAGCCAAGCTGCATCATGAAGAACTGCATCTGCATGAGTTAGGTATTGCTACTCTCTCTAGTTTGTTTGTCAATGCCAACCGGGGCAAGGACAGCGAGCCAGCATCACCGTCTGATTTTTATTACTTCCAGTCTGCTGCTGAGCATATCTCGATCCCTGCTGCGGCGTGCGATGCCTTCTTTAGTTGTGTGCGGGATGGCATCATGCCTGCGTGGGCAGTGCCTCTCTGCCCGATCGATAAGCTTGAATCCGGTCGAGCAAATGGGCGAGTCATTCGCCCACGAATCTGGGTTGGCGATGGCGTTGTGATATTGCTGCCTCGAATTTCAGGGCAGCAGGTTACAGCACCATTTGCGATCGTTGATGGTGCTGCGGGTGTTGTGGATGTGAAAGACCTGGATAGTGAGACGTGGTTTGCGGTTGATGTGCCTGCTGGCGATTGCTGGATGCTGGATGCAGAATTTTCACTTGTAGAGTCGAAAATCATTCTGATGAAGTAGGAATGTATCTCGATATCTTGTAGCTCTATGATTCAAGAACAGATTTTGACAACCTACACTCAAGACGAAGAGCTAAGTCTAGAGGGCTATGAGCTGGTTAAAGCTGCAATTGACAATAGTTCGGACAGTTTTTCGAGGGGGCTGAAACCCTTGAGTCCTCATTAGTTACTTTGCTGTAGAAGCGGGATGACACCCGCATTCCACCCTTGGTAATTTAAAGCTGTTCACAGTATTGGTGAATTAAGTAAGTGTTTATTGTGCCTTCTCCATAACTTAAAAAAAGATTGCGTAGTTTTTCGCAATGGCTATGAACATGATTTCTAATAGACTTAATCGGAAATAGGCAGTAGTCGAAGCCAGACAACAAGAGGCTTTC
>NZ_JCACCM010000136.1:0-15407 GCF_059501405.1 Myxacorys sp. | reverse complement strand
GAGCGAGAATAACTATATGTCTTCTAGATTAAGCTATTGCCGATTAAGTCTATTAGCTTGCAAATTGAGCAAGGCGAGATTCTCGGCATTTTGAGAGATAACGGCGCGGGAAATCTGAAATACGTAGATTCGGAGAACTTGGACCATTTACAGTCGAGGGAACAATGCGAGTGCAGCAAACCGGACAAACGATCGAAATTTCAGTTCGGGGTAGTGCTGCGTGCCAGACCTAAAATCAGATGGGTTAGCGCAACTCGGATTTGAGTAATCCATACAAATAATCGTCGATCAATTTGCCATCACAGTAGACATGCTGACGCTGAATGCCTTCTAGCTTAAAGCCATTCTTCTCTAAGACTCGACGCGATCCCAAATTAAACTCAAATACTCGTGTCCAGAGACGATATAACTCCAGTTCTGCAAAAGCATAATGGATGAAGACCCGAACGGCTTCTGTCATAACTCCCTGTCCCCAATAGGAAACAGCAAGCCAGTAACCTAATTCAGCGACATGAGGATTCCGCTCGTCCATTTCACCAATGCCGATCGCCCCTACCATCTGTGCCTGCGAATCGCGAATTGTCAATAAGTGAAACTTTCTACATCGATCGGTAATATCCAAATAGCGTTGAATCCACTGGAGTGCTTGTTGTTTTGTGTAAGGGTAGGGAATATTTTCAGTGGTCTGATGAATGAGTGGGTTATTGAGGTGTTCGACACAGGCATCTGCATCTGATAGCTGTACATTTGATAATGAAAAGCTGTTTTCTAACGGCAATGTGATCATAGTTTGCAGTTCTGCTTTAGAGGCATGATTGACACTCCGTGCTATGGAGCAAGGCATCAATGGGATTGGTCTTGAATCGTAAGAAATCGTAGATGAGCCAGATTCGGTTTCTCAAGATAATTTACTTGTCCTGTCAGTGTCTTGAACGTTTTTGCACGAAAGCACATATTGCCTGGGGACCCACGTAAACTGCTGCCTTCACTATGCGCTTGTAGGACCACTCGAATCTCCTCTGAGATGATTTGACGACGATAGTGCAGCGTGTCGAATGTGTCAGTGAAACTCCGTCGGCGATCAGGACAACAATAACGTTGACTTCCTTTGCTTGTTTTCCCCAGGACGATGGGATTTAGGGTGGCTATAGAATGGGCATTCCATCACTCGTTCAAAAATGTTCATCTTGAGCCCCTGTTGTATA
This sequence comes from Myxacorys sp., assembly GCF_059501405.1. Classification (NCBI taxonomy): domain Bacteria; kingdom Bacillati; phylum Cyanobacteriota; class Cyanophyceae; order Leptolyngbyales; family Leptolyngbyaceae; genus Myxacorys; species Myxacorys sp. The sequence goes on along the minus strand of NZ_JCACCM010000136.1, from coordinate 14,202 downwards.
AACATACGTTAAGAACTTAGTTGCAAGGCTCATCCCCTCGCGCTCGCTAGGTCGATCAAGTTGTTGTGCTGCTTACGACACAAACTCTTGATACTTCTGCTTTAACCTTTCCGGCATACGGATCGGCTTGTTGTTTTGTAAATCAACAAAAATACCAACTTGTTCACCGAGGGCAGCGACCTTGCCATTAACCACAATTGCTGCACTAACAGTCCATCGTAGCGATTCAATCGCCTTCATCCACATCCTGCCGCTAGGAGCGTCAGAAAGCTTGATGGATTGCTTGTAATCGATCTTTGTCTGCATAATAACAGGCGCAATTCCATTCTTGAGCTGTTCGTCTAATGGGAAATAACAGGCTAACATTTCCAGACGTAGGTCTTCCAACCAACGAACATAAACGATATTGTTGACGATACCTGCAAAGTCAATATCGTAAGTTCTTACCGGTAGACAAATCTCAACCTCAAACGGTCGCTTCTGGGTTGCTGCGTCCATATGTAACTTTTAAGTTGCAAGTTAAAGTACAACTTAGCAGTCATAGCTTGTAAAATGCAAGTAATAAAGCTGATTGTATGAGCTATGCCCGAACCAAAACGTTCCCTCTGCCCTGTCGCTTGTACCTTGGACTTGATTGGCGATCGCTGGACGTTACTGGTCATCCGAGACATGATGTTCTTCGGAAAGCAGCGATTTGAAGAGTTTTTAGAATCTCCTGAAGGAATTTCGACTAATATCTTGGCAAACCGCCTCAAACTACTCGAAGAATTAGGCTTAGCAGAAAAGCAGCCTTACAGTAACCATGCTCGTCGAATGAATTATCATCTGACCGAAACAGGAAAAAGCCTACGTCCTGTGTTGAAAGTAATCACTGCTTGGGGATTAAAGCATATTGCTAATACACAAATTCCTCAAAGTCATTTGTTAGATACCAGTACCTCCAAAGCAACTGAGCCATAAATCTAGACAGACAAGCTTTCAAATACCATCCCACAGATAAAATAAGCGGCACAACGATCAAGCTCACTGGATATCGACAAACTTTGTATCTCAATCAATAACGTTGAAAATTCCAGTGCAGCGACTTGTTGGGCTGCTGACGCGATATGTGGGCAAAAACTTTTCAAGTCTAGGTTGTTACGAAATGATGGTTTTCTACGACGTACCTATAGAAGCTTACATCTGAGGAACGTATGAATGAATTTTCTCCCAGCTTGTCCGCGTCCCGACCAAAGACTCTCAGACCTCAAAATGCACTCAGATGAAGAATTGGCTCAGGAAGCGCGCTACAGATCGGAAGCTTTTGCAGAACTCTACCGACGAAATCTTAAAACGGTCTACCGCTATCATCTTTCACGAGTCGGTAACGTCCATGATGCCCAAGACTTGACTGCTCAAACTTTTTTGGCAGCCCAAGAAGTCATTGCTAGCTTTCGAGGGCAGGGTAAGTTCGCGGCTTGGTTGATGGGAATTGCCTCCCGAAAAACAGTTGATTACTTCCGTCGCCAACGGTCAACCTTGCCATTAGAGGAAGTGACTGAGATAGAAGACAATTCGCTCGCACCAGAAGAATTTGCCGCACAGCAGATGTCCTTGGAGCAAGTTGCTCAAGCCCTGAGCCATCTCACTGCTGATCGAGCAGAAGCGATTTCACTGCAAGTCTTCGGGGGATTGAGTATGACTGAAGTCGCGCAAGTCATGGGCAAAAGCGAGGCTGCGGTCAAAATGCTGGTTTGTCGCGCTCTGAAAGATCTTCGTAAACATCTAGAAACAACCTGTAAGTGAAGACCATGAACTCTAAACCGAATCAACCCAATGACCTTTCACAATCGGATGTAGATTTTCTCGTTAATTTGACTGATTTGGCGGAAACGATCGAACCCGACCTGAGTTTCAAGGTTCGCCTCGAAGCTGAACTATTGCAAGCCCACCCATCTAAACACAAGAGACACAATCTTATGAATTTTGCCTTTCCATGGTTGAATCGTCGTGTCTCTCTAGTCGCCTGCGCTTTGCTGGCGATTGTAGCAGCTTTCATTGTTCCAACCCTGACATCAGGACGATCGGCTGGATGGCTTGTAGCACTTTTCAACTCAACCATCGCTTCTCAGGCAAACGCTCAGACTATTGCTCAGGCGATCGAAACAGGACAAGTTACCTTGACCGCAGATGCTCAGAATTACAATGAAACGACCCAAGAAGTCAGGGCAATCGGCAATGCCTCTTTTGTCTATCCAGAAGCTCAAATTCAAGCTAATGCTGACGAAATTCAATATGTCCCAACAGCACGGCAGGTGTTTCTGCTAGGTAACGTTCAAATTTCACAGAGAGGAGAGAATCTGCGAGGGACGCGAGCGGCTTGCTCACTTGAACAGAAGCAGTGCAGTTTAACTCAGGAGTAAGTAGCCCATCTTCCATCGAGTCTCTCAGTGTAATGCACATCATCTCTGAGAGATTTATCTTTTCTTTTAGAATAGAAACTGCTTCGGACGCTTCACAATCAACTTATCAAGACTGAATCCACAGCCAACTGAAAGCAGCCCAACGGCAAAGGTGAGCGGCAGCAGATAATCCAGTACAATACCAAGATTTCAAAACTGTCCGCTCCACCGCAGTGTTGGGTTGCGCTTGTTGCATCATATTTGTATTTTTCACTCCTGCTTCTTTGCTCTTATTTGTGGATTCGCTTGTGGTCTTAAACTTGTAACACCTGCTTGGTTTAAGGTCATTGCCACAATTTTGCCTGTGTCGTCCTTTTCAAAGGAAATACTCGTATTCAAGGCTTTAGCAAAGAATTCTAGCTCTGATGTGGGGAAGAACTGTAACGGCGGTTGTTGCCCACAGTGTAGGAACACATTTCCATCCTGACTGATTACTTTGAATGGCAATCCAGATTTTGTTAGGTATAACCCTGAGTAAAGATCGGCTTGTGACAGGATGATTGGTTTTTCTTTCGGAAACACGTCAGGCCAGTTATATTCCAGGGCAAGCGATCTCATGACTTCCTGCATTAGCTCAATTTCTTCCGAGTTGAGCATGACAACAGCCCCTTTTCCAAGATGAGTATAAATACGCATCAACGATACAAAACCTTTATTCTTACCACTATGGAAAAAGTAGAATCCATTGCCAATTCCACCCCCCGCAAAGAATCCTAATCCTACAAATAATCCTTTTCCTAACCCCACAAATGATTCATCCGCTTCTTGGGTTTGCTCTGGCTGCTGGGGACGCAGCATATCTTCTACCGTTTCTTGACTCCAAACGGCGGGAGTTAATCCACGCAATACTCGCATGAGTTCAACTCCGACTTTGGCTAAATCTGATGGAGTTGTCCACAGACCTGCTGCTGCCATCTCAGGATAAACGTGATGCTTGCCTGCAAGTGGGACACCAGATAATGAGTGAGCTGTTGCTGTCTTTGTCAACCAATCGTTTGGGAGCGGCTGTTGATAGGTGCTATTGGTCATGCCCAACGGGTATAATACCAATTCGCGCATGATTTCTGGAAAGGGTTTACCTAATACATCAACCAATACCTGTTGAGCAATAGTTGTGCCGCCGCCTGAATAGCGATGATGTACTCCAGGAATGATATTGACCTCCACTTTATCGGTATTGGCAGGAGGTTCGCCATTGAGAATTTGAGCTGTAGTTGGTAATGGCTCTGAGTTTCGATAGCCAGGAAAGCCATGTACAGTTAAGCCAGCAGTATGACTCAATAACTGGCGCAGCGTTATCCGGGGTTGCCAATTTGAGATCGCAGGCACACGCCATGAGGTGAGATAATTGTGGACATCCTCATCAAGATTAAGTCGCCCATTTTGCACAAGACGCATGACCGCTAAAGCGAAAACAGGTTTGCTGATTGAGGCGGCTTGAAACAATGTGTCTGGTGTAACTTCACGAGTTGTTCCAGCTTCACACACCCCAAATCCACGCGCCCATTCAATGTCAAAATCATTAATGACCGCAATACTGAGACCGGGTGTTTGGTAATGTGCCAATCGCTCATAGAGAGTTTTCGGTGAGCCGAATTTTCCTTCTAGGGCTGTTGCTGGTAAAACATGATTGATGACACGCTCAATCTGTTGCTCGACAGATTGCAGCATTGGCTTACCCCTCTTCCCTGTTCTGGGCTTGTCAGTGCTATTCAAGTCTACTGAAACTTAAAACCCTGCCGACGACTCCAAATACTGCCTCCGATAACCTTGATACGGTCGGTGTGCAAGCGATTGTGAGGCATGAATCTCGCTTACTAGGTGAGATTTAGCCCTCCGTCTGAAATTATGATCTCTCCCGTAAGATAGTGACTTGCAACAATCATAGAAGCGATCTGCGCGATCTCCTCTGGTTGTGCTCCCCGTCCCATCGGAGATCGCTCCTTCCAAAGTTTTTGTGCCGCTGTCCAATCTTTACTCATAGGAGTATCAACCAAACCCGGCGCGATCGCATTCACACGAATCTGTGGTGCTAGACTCATTGCAAGCAGCTTTGTCATGTGATTCAGAGCAGCTTTGGTCGCAGAGTATGGAATTGAAGCTCCTTTCGGGCGAATACCTGCATGAGAGCTAATGTTAAGAATACAACTAGGACATTCGCTCCTGGATGACTGGCGTAGTGCACTCTCAGCCTCTGCAATCAGTAAACCTTATCGGAAATAAGAGGGATAGGAAATGAAGTTGAAGTCCTCCAGCGGAACTTCATTTAAGCAACTTTGACTGGACGGTGACTTAACCGAAAATTATGCAATCCACACGCCGTTTCCATCACATCATTCAGATAGTGCTCCTTGCGATTTCTAAATTTCTGCATCACAATTTGAGACCGCTTAATCCCACCAATGTGATGCTCCACCTTGACCCGTTCCTTTGATATCTCTCGATTGCGTTGTTTGTCGCTGTCGCTGAGTTCTCGCTTCGGCGGTTTCTTCTTCGGTTGCAACACCGTCACGCCTGCGGGCGCAAACCCCTGAAATCCAGTGTCTTACCACACCTTGCTGCCCGTTGGAAATGCATACCCCTCGTCGTCCGCAATGGCTTTGTCATGCTTCTTGCCTTCGTAAGTGCTGCTTAAATATTTCACCTTTCCTCGCCGCTCTGTAATCACATTATTTTTCACCGTATGCGCTTTCTTCTTGCCGCTGTAGTACTTTTTTCGTCCCACCTTATCCTTCGGGCGGTTGATGGGCCGTTCTGTGCCATCAAGCATGAACTCCAACGCAGAACACTCGTTCAAAATCGCTTCGAGAGTGTGGGCATCTCGTTCTGGCAACTGTTGCTCACACCCCAACCCTTGATTCAGCACTCCACTCAGCTTATGCACCCACTCGTTCGCCTGCGGTTGTCCCATCCCGAACAAATACCCTTGCACTTCCTGCGTCGGATACAACCGGAAGTACACCAAGATAAACAACAATTTGTCACAATGCTCTTTCAACCGCGCACTGCGTCCGCCTCCATAGCTGCGTTGCCGTCTCTTGCCTTGAATATGATGTTTCTCCACATACGCCTGCCATGCCTTCTCGAACGACGGCAACAGTTGTTCAGATTCCCTCACGCTTAATCCGGTCAAACTCCGAAAGATGCGCGGCTTAGGTTTGAGAGTGAAGTAAGACAACATGACAATGATTGGAGCAACTTCGGTTTTTTGCTGTTTAGCCTAGCTTATTTCCGATAAAGTTTAGTGTCCAAGGTGCTATGACATTGACCTCATACAAACTGCGCCAGATCTCGGGTGATGCTTCCTTTAGAGATGTATGTGGAATCGTGGCACTAATACCCGCATTATTGACCAATACATCCAACCGACCGTGATGCGACAACACTTCGGCAATTAGAATACGAGACTGGCTTTGGTCAGACAGATCAGCCTGAAAATAAGATGAGCCAGAATGTGCTTCTGCTAATGACTGTCCAACCAACACTGAAGACCTGGAATGAAAAGCAACAGTAAATCCCTCTTCAGCAAGTCGCTTTGCGATCGCCATTCCGATCCCAGATGTTGAACCAGTCACAGGGCAACTCTCTTTCCATCTCTATCTTCAATCACAATCTTACTCTTCTCATTTTCCTTAAATCTAATTCTGCCTAACGGTTCGGGTTAGCAGTTGCCAAGGTCTTTGCTCCTCACCCAAGCGGCTTCAGTCAATTCGCTGCACCTGAACTGTTAGCTGGAATTCTTCGCCGATTACTCGTTTACTTGCCACGGTTGCTGCCTCCACCCTAATTTCTGTTTAGCTGAGGAAGTGTTTGCTTGAGGCATATGGATCTCGACAAGTTGTACAGTTTCTTGAACTAATGCTTTAAGTTCATGAACGGCTACACGGGCTTCGAAGCGAAACAAATCTTCGAGACGAGCGGCAAGATTTTCAGGCGCAATCTCCATTTGCTCAATAAATTTGCTCATTCGCTTAAGCTGAAATGTTGTATAAGCGATTCAAGCCAGATAAAACACCTAGAATATTTTGAGCAGATTCGACGAGAACTTGGTAATACCAGAGCGTTGTATCTCGTCTAGCAAGCTTTTCCTGCATTCCCCAAATTGCGAAAAACGTGAGGTAGTGCTCAACCATCTTTTGTGCAAGTCCATCCGGATAATTTGAAATTTTAGCCTTCCACTGCTGAATTAATGGTGCGCCGTACAACGGGATTCCAATCAGTGTGCCTGACATTGCTTTCATCATTGGAGACAGATCAAATTCCTCCAAGATGGTTGAAATTTCCTTTTCCCAGTTTGCGATCACCTCATGACCAATCTGAAACTCAACCCCCTTTACAAGGTAACTTTCAGCAAATGAACCCTCTTGTAAACTACCTAGAGTCCACAGTGGTTCAGAACCCTGATTCTGCTGCTGTGTTAGATGCAGCTCTGCTTCAGACGGTAACTCATCGTAATAGAAGCATATTTCGCAATCAGAATATTCATCACATAGCCCTTCTGCGACTGATCCTGTAATCATTGCAGCTTTCGTTTTCGGATTAGCGATATAAGCTTCAGCATTACGTTTCGCTAATTTCAACAAATATTGATTTTGATTCGTCATAGATTAGTGCGACTTGGATAAAGGTACATATCCATAATGCAGCACCAATTTTTCCAGCTAACGTTGCCCATCACTCGTCACAGCTAGCCTCTCACTTCCAACAAATAACTTCTCGGCGGTCGGCGTGCATAGGCCTTGTTATGTCGATTGCAACGACGCTAAGATATGCTCAATACCCCAAGAATCATATGCATTAAAGTCCACGCCAGCTAGATCTCATGTAGTTTTAACATAGATAGCTCCTGGAACTTCTGAAACATCTAAATCCATGGGTTTTTGATGTTCTTGGTAAAGAAGATAGTACCTATGAAACTTACACTGGTAATCGTAGCCTGTTCTGTTTCAAGCAGGAATCTAGGCTCACCCAACAAAATGGGATTACTGAAATCTGCATTTGTAGATTAGGATTCCAAAAACCTGGATCAATAATAGCTTTATGAAAGTTAGTTCCAGTGAAATCAGAACCGGAGAAATCAGTCTCACTAATCCAAGTATGGCTGAAGTTAGCGCGTCTCATATTGCACCCTGTCATGATGAATTGTGAGAATTTCGAACCGGTATAATCTGCTTCCATGAAAATGAAGATTCAAAAATTTCAGTAGTTTTTATCATGATTTAGACCGGTTTTTGGCTCATAGCTAACTTCGAGTTCAATTAACTCATTGATAGGAGTTAGTCTTAAAGAGTTAGTACTACCCTTTGGAATTGAATGGTGTAGTAGCCATGAACGATTTAGTCTTTCTGTCAGCCTGTCAGCTTGCTCAAATGATCCGGGATCGCTCCGTTTCTGCGGTCGAAGTGGTAGAAGCTCACTTGGCTCATATTGCTGCTCATAATTCCAAGCTCAACGCGATTATCACATTCAATGAGCAGCAGGCTCATGCTCGAGCAAAAGTTGCTGATGAGGCGTTATCCCGGGGTGAAGCTTGGGGTCCATTACATGGCGTGCCGATCACTATCAAGGACACCTTTGAAACCGCAGGAATTCGCACCACTGCGGGCTACAAGAAATTGGCGAATTATGTTCCCCAGCAGGATGCGACAGCTGTAGGTCGATTGCATCAGTCCGGAGCCATTCTCCTCGGCAAAACGAATCCAGCAGAATTAGCATCAGATTATCAGGGCATCAATTCTTTATTCGATCGTGTGAATAATCCTTGGAACCTGAACCATACTGCTGGCGGTAGCTCCAGTGGTGGTGGGGCGGCAATCGCTGCCGGATTTTCTCCGTTAGATTTAGGCTCAGACTTTGGTGGTTCAATTCGTCATCCGGCTCACTGTTGCGGAGTTTATGGGTTGAAACCGACGGATCGCCGGGTTTCGACAGCCGGACACATTCCCGAAATACCGGGGCGATCGCATTCTATCCGGCATATGTTGACGACAGGATTAATGGCTCGTAGCATCGACGACTTGCATTTAGGATTGTCACTGATTGCAGGAGCCGACCCACGTCAGCCAGAAGTTCCACCTGTGCCACTGGATACACCAATGGGTGAACCATTACAAACAAGGCGCATTGCCTGGACAGCGAGTTTTGGTGGTGTTCCGGTTACGCAAGAGATTCAAACAGCGATCGCGCAGTTTGTCGGTCAATTAATGCAAGCAGGTTGTCAGGTGGAGCAAGTGGCTCCCTCGTCATTTGATTTTGATGTTGCCTGGGAAACCTATGGTGAGCTTGCGATGCCGCAACTCGCTCTAGCTGAACCGTTGTGGACACGATCATTCATCCAACGAAGTTTGAGAATCTTGCAGGAGCGTGGCAAAATTTCGCCTCAGTTTCGAGATCATGCTCTGGAGTGGGGTTTGTTGCGGGGAATGAGATCGAACTTGAAGCAGTACATGGCAACCTTAACGCGACGTGATCGCTTAATGGCTCAAATGGATCAGTTCTTTGCCGATTGGGATGTCTGGCTTTGCCCCGTTTCCACGGCCCCGGCATTTCCCCATTGTCCACCGGGAAGTGCGATCGCTGTCGATGAGATGAGACTGCCCTATACTTTGGGCTGTGGTGCCTATACAACGTTGTTTAACCTCACTGGAAATCCAGTTGTTGTCATTCCGATAGCCCAGTCTCAGACCGGGTTACCGATTGGTGTGCAGCTTGTGGGTAGGCGTTGGCGGGACATGGAATTGTTAGCCGTGGCTCAACAACTGACAGAAATAACCGGGGGGTTGCCACATCCATCCCATTATCAGTAGGAAGTCAGTGGCCACATTCGATTTGAATCGACCATCCTTCTGCATAGAGCGATTCAACGGTTCTAGGATTATGTCTCCGACGAATTTCACCAAACTGAATCTCATCTGTTAAGGTTACACGCCCTTCTGACGTGATTGCATACACTCCTGTCTCGTAACATTCTGCAATCGCCAGCATCATATTCGTCAGGCTGGTGAACACGAAGCTGACTGAATCATCACACCCAATGTGAAAAACAGGAGTCGTAGAATTAATGCGATCGCTGAATAGGCAGAGATGCTCCTGAAGTTGATTCTGATATATTCTCAACTATCAGCTCTGCTATATAAACAATGTCAGAACTAAAGCCCTTAACAGTAGAAGTTGCTCAAGAAGAAAACATTTTGCAGGTTTTGGCTCGTCCACCGCTAAGATCGAGTCAGCCTTTGCAATGGCAAGGCATCTATGTGCAACAGCACCACCAACCTGCTTGGGAAACGCCTGAGTATCGCTATACGCAGCATATGATTTTAGTTCATCACTCTGAGCAGTTAGTGCAAGTGGAGCGGGTGTTGGACGGACGCAGACAGCGAGAGCAATTGGGAGATGGAAATATTGTCATCGTTCCGGCAACGGTGGCGCATCAAGTCAGTTGGAACCAGGAAAATACCTTTACGCTCTTGTTTTTGGAACCCAATCACCTCGCTCAGGTGGCGCACGAAACTGTGAATAGCGATCGCGTTGAACTGATCCCACAGTTTTCCAGTCTCGATCCGCTAATTGATCAACTGGGGCAGGCATTGCGGTCCGAAATGGAATCGCAGGGATCAGGTAGCCGACTTTTTGTCGATTCGTTAACGACAGCACTTTCTATCCATCTACTGAGACACTATACGGTACGGCAGCAACCTCTGCAAACCCATTCGGGTGGACTGCCGCATCGCAAATTACAGCAAGCGATTAACTATATTCAGGCGTATTTAGCTCAGGATTTAAGTTTAGAGGAGATCGCTAGTACGGTCGAGATGAGCCGATACTACTTTGCTCGCTTGTTTAAACAATCAATGGGGATTTCGCCCTATCAGTATGTTTTGCAACAGCGAGTCGAACAGGCAAAAGCATTGCTGAGGAGCAGTTCATTGTCGATCGCTGAAATTGCCCATCACGTTGGTTTTGCCGATCAGAGTCAGTTGACAGTCCAGTTTCGCAAATTTACAGGGACGACTCCTCTCGACTACCGCAAGCAGCTTTGATTTGGGTAGCTGAGCAAGATTTCCACAAATTTCGCAAGAATTACGGATCAAACTTAAACAACCCTTTTGTATGGCTTGGGCAGCCGTAAGTTGCTGTTACAGTCTCCAAAGGTTTTAGGAGATGCCGATGGTTATTTGTGAATCAGCGCGATTTGAGCCAACTGGTAAATCACCACGTCCCAACTTCCCCGTTACACTCACTCAGCTTTATATCAACGGCGAATGGCGTGATTCCACCAGCGGTAAAACCTTCTCCGCGATCGACCCTACTACAGAGGCAGAAATTGCCCAGGTTGCAGAAGGCACCCTTGAAGATGTCGAGGCAGCCGTTCAAGCCGCCAACGCGGCCTTTGAGACAGGAACATGGAGCCAGTTGAGCGGACACGATCGCGGCGAGATTTTGTGGAAAGTCGGCGATCTGTTCCGCAAATACGGCGAGGAACTTGCGTTTCTGCAAGCCAAAGAAATGGGGCGACTGTTCACCGATTCCATGACGGTGGATATCCCTCACCTTGCCAATATGTTTCACTACTATGCAGGCTGGGCAAGCAAAATTGAAGGATCGGTCAAACAAACCACCCAAGGGCTGCACACCTATACCTTGCGTGAACCGCTGGGCGTGGTTGCAGCCATTACCCCCTTCAACTTTCCGCTGATTCTCTCGATCAGCAAGTTTGCCCCTGCACTCGCGACTGGCAACACGATTATTCATAAACCTGCTTCCGCAACCCCGCTTTCCGCTTTGAAAGTCGCTCAAATCATGGAAGAAGCGGGTGTGCCACCCGGTGTGTTCAATGTGGTGATGGGACCCGGTGGAACAGTTGGTAATGCCTTGTCTACCCATCCTGGCATTGAGAAAGTGGCAATCACGGGCTCAACGGCTAGTGGTATCCGCGTGATCAAAGACTCTGCCGATACGTTGAAGCACCTGACAATGGAATTGGGTGGCAAGAGTGCCAACATCATCTTTGCCGATGCCGATCTGGATGCGGCAACGCAAACGGCCTATGACGGGATGTTCTACAACAAAGGCGAAATCTGCTACGCCGGGTCGCGGATGCTAGTGGAACGATCGATCTATGACGAAGTGGTCGATCGCGTTCGGCAACGGGCATTAATCACCAAACCTGGCGATCCGCTCGACCCAAGTAGTGAGATGGGACCGATCGCCAACAAAAGCGAATACGACAAAGTTCTCGGCTACATGAGCATTGGGCAGAAAGATGGGGCGCGACTGGTCGCAGGTGGCAAAGCAGCAGATATCGGGACGGGCAAGGGCTATTTTGTCGAGCCGACTGTATTTGCAGACGTGAATAGCGAGATGACGATCGCCCGTGAAGAAAGCTTTGGTCCGATTCTCTCCATTATCCCATTTGACGATTTTGAGGACGCAATTCGCATTGCCAACAGCAACCAATACGGACTCGCATCGGGGGTGCATACCCGCGACATTAAGAAAGCCCACAAAGCCGTCGCCAAACTCAAAGCAGGCACAGTTTGGGTCAATACTTACGGTCAATTTGACCCGTCGGGACCGTTTGGCGGCTACAAGATGAGCGGCTACGGGCGTGAGCAAGGCTGGGAAGCTCTGGAGTTTTATCTACAAACCAAGACAGTGTGGGTTGACCTGTCCTAGAAGTCAAGGGAGAATTTGACGTAAATTTAACCCAGCATGCGATCTCGCTTCTGACCTACAAGAATCTGGCTAATCTTAAAGGAGTATCAATGCCCCCGTCTCAATTACCACCTCTGTTTAGTGCGGCACCGATCGCTCTCGTTCCGGCGCAAACTGTTGCAGAATTTCCGGGCAACACCTTTCTAGAAAGCATCGTTGCCAGCCCTGATCAAACGCTGTTCATCACCGATCACTACAGCGGCAAAGTGATTCGCATTGATGCAGCAGGCGTTGTGAATACTCATGCGATCGTGGCGGGCAAAGCAGCGGGACTTGCCTTTGCCGCCGACGGTAGCCTTTTGCTAACGGGTTGGGATGATCAGAATACACCAGTCGTTTGGCGGGTTTCTTTAGAAGGAACTGTGGATGTTCTAGCCGCTCTACCCGATGCCGTGTTTCTCAATGGTTTGACGGCTCTATCAGATTCGCTTTATTTGATTGCTGACTCCTACCGAGGGGCAATCTGGGAATTAGATACGGCTCAGGGCAGTGCGCGAATTTGGCTAGAACATCCGCTTTTGGCACAGGCAACCCCTGAAAATCCTACTCCGGCTGTGAACGGACTGAAGATCTTTAATCAGGTTTTGTACGCCTCCAACACACAGAACGCGCAAATTGTGCGAATTCCAATCCAAGCAGGTCAACCCGGTGAACCGGAAGTTTTTGTGCAAAACGCCAATATTGACGATTTTGCCTTCGATCGCGCGGGCAATCTCTACGGCACCACGCATGTCTTCAACAGCCTGGTGAGGATTGCTCCAGATGGCAGCATTACGACCCTGGCGCAAGCAGAGCAGGGAATGGTCGGGACAACAGCCGTTGCCTTTGGGCGATCGTCCACCGACCTCACGCATCTCTACGTCACCACCAATGGCGGCATGTCATTTCCGCCGCCGACTGGAATTGAATCCGCTAAAGTGGTGCGGCTAGAGGTCAGTGCTGAAGGATTACCCTTACTCTAAATTTCTATGGATGCTACTGATCAAGGCGCTGATCCCCCTGTCACGATCGATGTGCTTCAGAAAATTAAACCGGGTTGCGAGGCAGAGTTTGAGAGAGTGCTGTCTGATCTAACCGAAGCTGCCAAGGCGTTTGAAGGACATTTAGGGGCAAATATTTTTCGTCCGTCCGATCGCACCAATCCAGAATATCGGATTGTCTTCAAGTTCGATCACCTGAGCAATTTACGGCAGTGGGAAGAATCGGCAATTCGACGCAAACTGCTGGATCGAGCCAAACAGTTAACTGTGGGCGAGGGCAAGTGGCAGACACTGACGGGACTGGAGACTTGGTTTACGCTGTCAACCCAGCGATCGATCGTCCCACCCCCCCGATACAAAATGCTAGTGATCACCTGTTTGGCAGCGTTTCCAACGATTAACCTGATTAATTTGCTTTTACAGCCATTCAATTTTTTACCGCCTCTGCTTCGCACTTTGATTGCAACGATCGTGCTGCTGTCATTAATGACTTACGTGGTGATGCCGCGCATGACAAAGCTGTTTGCAGGCTGGCTCTACCCCAAATCCAAACGTTGATAAGGCACGAGGAACAATTGTATGAAGATTGGCATTATTGGCGCGGGCAGTATGGGCAGTGGCTTAGGCAAATTCTGGGCCCAGAAGGGACACCAACTGATGTTCAGCTATTCCCGTGATGCTACCAAGTTGCAGAAAGTTGCCGAGGCCATCGGTAGTAACGCCACTATTGGTACACCCACTGAAGCCGTACAGTTTGCGGATGTGGTGTTGCTGTCTGTACCGTATGGGGTAATACAAGATGCTCTGCAAGCAGCGGGTTCCTTGGACGGCAAGATTCTGTTTAGCTGCGTCAATGCGCTTTTACCCGATATGAGCGGTATGGCAGCCGGCACAACCACCTCAGCCGCCGAAGAAATTGCTAAACTCGCTCCCGGTGCGCGAGTCGTCGAGGCATTGCCGCTGTTTGCAGAGGTGCTAAATTCTCCGTCTCAGCGCTTTGGCGACCAGATTGCGGTCGTGTTCTAGACATGGGGACGAGGATCAGGGAGAATAGGACGACTTGAACC
>NZ_JCACCM010000135.1:0-15437 GCF_059501405.1 Myxacorys sp. | reverse complement strand
TTCAAGTCGTCCTATTCTCCCTGATCCTCGTCCCCATGTCTAGAACACGACCGTCGTAAGCAACGTATTCAGCGCAATCACATTGCTTGTGCTTTGTTGGTTTGGACACGCCTCAAGCAAATTGCTCAGGGCAGTTGCAAGACGATCTATCAGCTTAAGAGGGGACTGTTATCGAGCTATCTGATTGAGCAGCTTCAGGCTCCAACTTTACCGATGAAGCTCAGTTGGGCTTGCCCCTGAATCTAGTGCCCCTGCGTAAGTCCTGTTAAATTTGAAGATGTGTCTGTGCCCCGATAGTTCATACCTTCATTCAGCAACGCCAAAAAACTTATGCAGCGCGATCGCTCAAAGGGAGCGCGGTGGCATCGAAAGCCCTCAATCTTGTTGAACGCGATCGCACCTCAATGGTTTTGCTCATCTTGGAGCAATCGCGTTAAAACAATCTCCCTATTGTCAGATTGAGCTCAAATTGAGTCCAATCTCAACCTAATAAGACTTGTGTTGATATTAAGCTAGCTTCACAAATAAACAATTCTTACTAATCTCTAAGTTAGTTAAGTTTTATAAAGAAATATTTGTACACTATTAAATACTAGAAACCCCTAGTCGGTGCAGAACTAAGGGTTTCTTATCAATCAAGGGTTATATGTATGGGAAGTTTACCTCAAGGCGAACTTCCCTTTCTCTAAGAAATTAGCCGTTGATTGCAGGAGCTTGCAAAGCTACCGGAGTGACTTCCGATGCTGCCAAGTCCAGCGGGAAGTTGTGAGCATTGCGCTCGTGCATCACTTCCATCCCCAGGTTCGCCCGGTTGATCACATCCGCCCAGGTCGAGACCACTCGTCCCTGCGAGTCAATGATGCTCTGGTTGAAGTTGAACCCGTTCAGGTTGAACGCCATCGTGCTGACGCCGAGCGAGGTGAACCAGATGCCGACGACGGGCCATGCACCCAAGAGGAAGTGCAAGGAACGCGAGTTGTTGAACGACGCATATTGGAAGATCAAGCGACCGAAGTAGCCGTGCGCGGCCACGATGTTGTAGGTCTCTTCTTCTTGACCAAACTTGTAGCCAGAGTTCTGCGATTCGTTCTCGGTCGTCTCACGCACCAAGGAGGAGGTCACGAGCGAACCGTGCATCGCGGAGAACAGGGCTCCACCAAATACACCCGCCACGCCCAGCATGTGGAAGGGGTGCATGAGAATGTTGTGCTCGGCCTGGAAGACCAACATGAAGTTGAAGGTTCCCGAGATGCCGAGGGGCATGCCGTCCGAGAAGGAGCCTTGGCCAATCGGGTAGATCAGGAAAACGGCGGTTGCCGCTGATAGAGGCGCGCTGTACGCGACGCAGATCCAGGGGCGCATGCCGAGGCGGTAGGACAGTTCCCACTGACGACCCATATAAGCAAACACACCGATCAGGAAGTGGAACACGACCAACTGGTAAGGGCCGCCATTGTAGAGCCACTCATCGAGAGAAGCCGCTTCCCAAATCGGGTAGAAGTGGAGGCCAATTGCGTTGGAGGAAGGCACAACAGCACCCGACATAATGTTGTTGCCGAACAACAGCGAACCGGCAACGGGTTCGCGGATGCCGTCGATGTCAACGGGAGGAGCCGCAATGAAGGCAATGATGAAGCAAATGGTCGCCGAAAGCAGGGTTGGGATCATCAGTACACCGAACCAACCGACATAAATCCGGTTGTCAGTACTGGTCACCCAGTTGCAAAAGCGCTCCCACACATTGCCGCTTTCGCGTCTTTGTAATGTTGTGGTCATGATTTTAATAATTGCGTAGAAACAACAAATGAGTTTCGGTAAATCGGGTTCGATGAACAGAATGAATGATTTACCTACATCTCATCTTATTGACATCTATCTTTAGTTTTCCAGTGATTAGGCGTTAAGTTTTATTAGCCGTTTGATGGATTAATTTATATAGAAATGAATGAAGTTTAAGTTGACACAATCTTTAACCGTTGCAGTATTAAAACACATTAAGAAGATGGATTGAGAACCTTTGTATTTAACCTCTAAACTCAGCTTTAACCAGCGAACTTTGACAGCATTGCCACTTGAGTTAGCACTTCTTCACACAACTTGTTCGTATTTCTTCATCACGGTTAGTTGCAGAAGTATAACGAAAGTATTAAGACTTGCAAGAAAGTTGTAGTTCCTTTTCAAAAACATTCAAACTTCTGTTTTTTGAACAGCAACAGCAATTTTCTACGGAAAAAGAACCTCAGGAGTTCCAAAGGTTCTTAATTAAAAACTTGGTGCTCTCCAATCGCTTCAAAAGGCGTCAAACCTCAAGCGATCGCAGGCCTTGCTTTTAACAATCCCTCAAACAGAGCAAAGCCATCAACGCAGCCGAGCGCTTGGTCAGACGCCCGTTCCGGGTGAGGCATCATTCCTAGAACATTGCCTTGGCGATTGCAAATGCCTGCAATGTTGTTGAGGGAACCGTTGGGATTACTCTCTGGTGTTGCGTTTCCATTTGCATCACAGTATCGAAACAGCACCTGTTGGTTGTCTTCTAGCTCGTTTAACGTGTCTGCATCAGCGTAGTAACTGCCTTCTCCATGCGCGATCGGGACAGTAATCACTTGTCCTTTCTGATAGCCTTGTGTCCACATTAAATCGGTGCGTTCGACTCGAAGCGGGACGCGATCGCAGATAAAATTCAAGTCACGGTTTCTCACTAACGCTCCGGGCAATAATCCCGCTTCCGTCAGGACTTGGAAGCCGTTACAGATTCCCATAACCAGCTTTCCGGCTCTGGCGTGATCAAGAGTTGCTTGCATGACGGGCGAAAAGCGGGCGATCGCACCACAGCGTAAATAGTCGCCGTAGCTAAATCCTCCTGGGACAACCACGACATCAATATCTGACAAATCGCTTTCTTCATGCCAAATTAGGCGGGTTGGCTGATTTAGCAAGCCTTGAGTCACCCAAACTAAATCGCGATCGCAATTCGATCCTGGAAAAACAACGACCCCAAATTTCATCTTTATTTCCTTGAGCAATGATAGTAGAGAGGAGCGATTGGCCTACTTCCATGTTAATCACACAGACGCAGGTCTCGAACACCTCGGCAAACAGAGGCAACCCATCGTGTCTCTACGAACCTGTTAAATCAAATCGATAATTTTCGATGACTGGATTGGCTAATAGTTCGTCGCAAATTCGGTCTAACTGCTGGCGAGCGGCATCTTCATCATCCGCATTCAGCGTCACTTCGACATATTTTCCAATCCGTACTTGATCGACATTGGTGTAGCCCATGTGAGAGAGTCCCGACTGTACTGCCGTTCCTGCCGGATCTAAGACCGAAGGACGAAGAGTAACATAGATCTGAGCCTGATATTTCTGAGTCACAGTCGTGTCCTAAAGGGATAGAGAGATTGTTCTGAATCGTACAGCTTTTTATTCTAAATCTACGAGCGACGTGACGCGCTCCTCACTAGAACTGCCTGCAATCTTCCAATTCCCTAAAATCAAAACCCGGATTTTTACTTCAACCTTGTTATGAAAGCACAACGCACCCGCAGTCAAGACCGAATTTTGAATCTTCTGAAAATCCTAAGTCAAGAGATTTCAGCTCAAGATCTTTATATTGAATTGCGGAATCGGGAGCAGTCGATGGGCTTAGCAACGGTGTATCGAGCGTTAGAAGCGCTTAAGTTAGAGGGAATGGTGCAGGTACGAACGCTATCTAACGGCGAAGCGCTCTACAGCTTGATTCAGGAAGATCGGCATCATCTCACATGTTTGCGCTGTGGAAGCTCACGTCCTATTGATGAATGCCCCGTGCATGATCTTGAGCATCAACTCAACACGCTACATCAGTTCAAAATTTACTATCACATGCTGGAATTTTTTGGATTGTGCGATCGCTGCCAAGCAGAAGAAGCAAAAGGAACGTGAAGCCTATTAGTTTGTTTCAGATTTTTTGTGCAATCACAACCTGTGAACGTGTGAATCAAGGATCGAGTGCTGTAGGAAGCGTAGCGCAAACTCGATATCGCTAAACCGTATCAAGGAAGCGTAGTGCGAACTCAATAGGGCGAACTTGTATCGAGGAAATTCTTGCGCGAACTCGATACGAGATTGAAGAAATCAAGTAGCGTCAATTCAAAACTCGATACAGGATGTGCGATCGAGATACGCGCATCTGGAACTCGCCAAGCGAGGTGCGAACACGTTGCAGAGTAGAGCGATCATCAAAATGGAGCGTGCGATCGAGAATTGAAAATGATGAACACGATACCAAATGCAGCTTCTGCGATATGAATATGGTCACAATATTCATACCTCAGTTCCAAATGTTCTTCTTGAAACCCTAGTTTGTTACTGGTTCTACAACAGTGTTTCCTTAGGAAATGCATTGGTGCTATTTCCTACATTTGTTAGTTTTTGGACACCTGTAAATGGGTCAGATGAATTACTGACAGATACGGGTGCAGGACACCAGCGATCGTTAGAGTTCGATCGCTCCTAAAGAGTGAGGACACTTACTTGAATCACTTCAAGCCAGTGTCCTCACCCGCGATCGCGTCTATGCCTTGCCGTTCGTTTCATCCACCATCGACAACATCCCTTGAAGCGTTGCCGGAATGCTGCGTGGATCCATAAACATCACCTTGCTACTATCGCTCTTGCCCACCGTTGTTCCCATCTCTAGATAGTTCAACGCCAGCAATACTTTTCCAGCCTCCGCCGCACGCGAATCAGTATTGAGGGCTTGAGTTACAATCTGAATCGCTTCTGCTGTGGCTTGGGCACGAAGAACTTGTTGCTGCCGTTCAGCTTGAGCTTTCAGAACAATACTCTTCTGCTCTGCTTCTGCCGCTAAAATCACTGATTTCTGTCGTGCTTCAGCATCTAACACCTGAGCTTCTGCCTTACCCCGCGCCGAGTTTACCGCTGATTCTCGATCTCCTTCAGACGTGAGAATAGCCGCTCGTTTGCGTCGCTCAGCCGACATCTGCAACTCCATCGATTCTTGAACCGCTTTCGAGGGAATCAAGTCTCGCAGTTCAACGCGAGTGACCTTCACGCCCCAAGGATCAGTTGCGACATCTAATTCATGCAGCAGCGTTTCATTAATTTGCGATCGCGCCGTAAAGGTTTCATCGAGTTCTAGTAAACCCATCTCTGCCCGAATCTGGGTTAGCACCAGGTTCACCATCGCAGATTGGAGGTTTTGCACTTTGTAGTAAGCCTTCTCCATATCTACAATCCGCCAATAAACGACCGCATCCACCGTGATCGAGACGTTATCGCGCGTGATGCAGTTTTGCGGCGGAATATCCAGCACTTTCTCTCGGATGGTTTCTTGATACGCCACCCGGTCGAGCACCGGAATCACAAAACTGAGTCCATGACCGAGCTTGCGATCGTAGCTGCCCAACCGCTCCACCAACACTTCGTTTCCCTGTTGGATCACCTTCACGCTTGAAATTGCGCCACCACCAATAATCAAAGCAATAAACCAACCCCACATAGCAATGAGTCTCCTACTTGAGTAATGTATTTCGATTCTTAAAATTCATGAGGCAGCACTAGAAGCGTCGTGCCTTTGCGTCCTACAACATAGACCCGTTGATGAGCCGAAATAGTAACTCCGGTGTCTTCACAGCGAGCCGCCCAAGAATTCCCTTCATAGAGTACCCGTCCATTCTCCCCAGGCAGAATCTCTGTCAACGCTTCTGCTTCGGTCGCATCTAGTCTTAAGGCAGCCTTGCGTTTGACAAGGCGACGAGACAGAACGACTAGCAGCACCGACAGCACAATCCATAGAAAAATCTGAAGATTGAGCGGCAGAACGGTTGACACTGCCGCCACCGCGATCGCGCTCAGTCCCATCACAAACGCAATAAAAGCAGTCGGCAAAATCAGTTCAACGAGGCAGAGAATGGCTCCTGCCACTAACCAAACCATTGTTGGATTAAGCACCATAGAAGTTTAGAACGTGATAGAGAAAAGCTGTGTAAATTGAAGTGTCCTTCCTGAAAATCGCTGGTATAGTAGTGAGGTTTTTCACCGAAACGAGATTTCAGTCATCGGGTAAAAACGCGAGAGCTTAAACCATGGTGCGGTATCGAATCGAACTTCTAAGCGTTGATACAAATCTCTCCTCACTCATTCCGCAATCCCTGCTCTTGGGGCATTCATTCCCTCAAGATGCTTTCCCTGATTGATAGGTTTTGGTGTCCTCATCCTAGCCGTGCAATATGAAAACTCCCAGCAAACTTAACGATCGTTCCAATTTCTCTTCCCTGCCGTTGCCTCTGTCATCGAATCGGTTTCTCTGGGCAGTTGGCTCGACGGTTGCTCACAAGCCAACCGGAAGCCGGGTTGGAGCGAATCGCTATCAAGTGGTCTCTCCTCATGTTTGGGTGGATACGGCTCCGTACCAAGGTCCTAACTCACCAGAGTTTTTTGAAGATGACGTGCTGCCTTACCTCTATCTGTATCCCTACCGTCTCCATGTACCAGAAGTGTATGGCTTTTGCACCGATGACGAGACTGGAGAAGAGATTTTACTGTTGGAAAACGTCCCCCTCACCGCGACGGGAGACCTGTTGCCCTCACTAGTAAGATCGTGGTACAACGCTCCCGCCGTGCGACAGGCGTATTGGCTGTGGCAGATGTTAGAGCTTTGGATTCCGTTTTGGAAGCTGAATGTCGCTTCTAGTCTATTATCGCCCGAAAATTTGCATGTTGAGGGCTGGCGATTGCGGCTCAGAGAACTGATTCAAGACGGGGAACCCCAGATTAGGGGGCGATCAACCGCTTCGGTTCTCAGGCCGTCTTTGGCAAACTTGGCGCAATGCTGGATGCGGTTACTGCCCGACGCTAAAGATGCGATCGCCGAGCCGCTCCAAGCCCTTTGTGAACAGATGGAAGAGGGACTGGAATATCCGCAAGTGGCTCAGCGCTTGAATCAGCTTCTGCTCGAACAGTCGGCACGACTGCCGCTCAGATTACAGGTATATGGCGCAACCGATGTCGGACGAGCGCGAGCGCATAACGAAGATGTGTGCTATCCGCTCACCGCTAACCCTCAACATCAACTGCATGATGATCTTGCGCCCCGCTTAACGATTGTTTGTGACGGCATTGGCGGACACGAAGGCGGAGAAGTTGCCAGTCAGTTAGCGGTGCAAGCTTTGCAAATGCAAATCAAAGCGTTGTTAACTGAAATTGCAGACGAATCTGAGCCAGTGCCGCCAGCGTTAATGAGTGAACAACTCGCAGCGATCGTCCGCGTGGTAAATAATTTAATCTCGGCTCAAAATGATGCCCAAGATCGGTCGGGGCGGCGGCGGATGGGCACAACGCTAGTCATGGCGCTGCAACTGCCGCAACGGGTGAAACTCGCCGATGGCGCGATCGCGGCCAATGCGCACGAACTATATATTGTCAGCGTGGGAGATAGCCGCGCCTATTGGATTACGCCGGAATACTGTCAGCAACTGACCGTCGATGATGACGTCGCTGTGCGTGAAGTCCGCATGGGACGAGCGTTGCGGCAAGAATCCCTCAACCGTCCTGATGCAGGAGCACTGACTCAAGCCCTAGGCACAAGAGACAGTGAATATCTCCATCCCACGGTGCAACGCTTCATGCTCGAAGAAGACGGAATGCTGTTACTTTGCTCAGATGGCTTGAGTGACAACGAGTTAGTTCAACGATCGTGGGGAGAGTACGCCGAACGGATTCTCAGAGGCAAAGATTCTCTAGAAACCACCGTACGATCGTGGCTAGAAGATGCCAATACCCAGAACGGACACGACAACGTGTCTATGGTGTTGACGTACTGCCATGTCTCTTCGCCATTGGTCGATGTGCGAGTCCCAATCGCGCCGCCCGCTCTTGATCTCAAGCTCGACGAACCCGAACCCAAGCCAGAAGAACAGGTCGAACTGCCGCTAGCAAAACCGCGCCGTCAAGGAGTCGTGTGGCGGTTCATGCTGTTCCTCGCACTAAGCGGAGCCATCGGACTCGGCGCGTGGTACGCCATTAACCCGGCTCAAGTGCGGCAAGTGCGCGATCGCATCACAAATGAGATGCAAAATCGCATTCCTGACACTTTTCTTAAACGGTAGGAAGAAGTCCCGACCTGTGCAAAGATAAAAAAGCTGTCTTTCTAGATAGGTCTAGCTGATGGTGGTTAAGGCTGCTGATAGGGGTACGTTACACATTATGGAAATTGGAGCTCGCGTCCGAGTTAAGGAATCGGTTGTAATTTATCACCATCCCCAACATCGAAATCAACCGTATGATTTGCAGGGGGAAGAAGGGGAGGTCGTTGCGATCGTGAAAGAGTGGCATGGTCGCCCTGTCAGCGCAAATTTTCCCGTTTTAGTTAAGATTGGCGCAAAGCTCAAGGTTCATTTGCAAGAGGCGGAACTAGAAGCGATCTAGCGCTTTCGGCAAAACCAACCGAATAGATTCACGTCGCCGCGCATTTTCTGAAGTTCGCGGCGATTCTCTTGCGCCACTGAATGGTACCAAGCACTATAGCGATCAAGTTCTTCTCGATACTCTGCTTCGTCATAAAATTCGTGGGTTGTCCGATACAGTTCGAGGATTTCGGCTTCCATCCGAGCCGTGGGAGTAAACCAACGATGATCTTTATAAGACATGAGCAGAGAAGGACGCAGGTGGGGTTTGTGATGAGCGCCATCAACGCTAATCTAGCGCATTGCTCTTAGCTCAAACCAAAGTTTGCTGCGATCGCAGTTGTTTAAGCGCAAAATACGGGTGTTTAGGCACAAAAACAGGTGTTTAAGCACAGAATATAGTTAAATCAACTCATAAAGTAAGTTGATCAACAACGAATACAAACAGGTTTATTTTTAAGCAGAATTTGTCAGTCAATTCGCTCTGTTCGTTCGAATGAGGCATCCTCATTGAGTTCCTCATTTGATTAACATATAGCCTCATTTGATTGACATATGGTAGCTGTACGCGATACATCATGATTTAACGGTTACGTTAACTTTCAACATGAAACGTTTTTCAAACGCTCGATTTTATTGCCTCAGGGAGGAATGGACATGGATGGCAGCTTGATCATATCTAACATCCTGAATCCACCCATTCTGTTCTTCTTTTTGGGAATGACGGCTGTTCTCGTTAAGTCGGATTTAGAAATTCCTCCACCTGTCCCTAAGCTCCTCTCGCTGTATCTGCTCTTTGCGATCGGCTTTAAGGGTGGCGTCGAACTGATCAAAAGTGGCATTACTCAGGAAGTCGCCCTGACGCTATTAGCCGCCATGTTGATGGCGTGTTTTGTTCCGATCTATACCTTCTTTATCCTCAAGCTGAAGTTGGATAACTACGATGCAGCTGCGATCGCCGCTACCTATGGATCAATTAGCGCTGTTACCTTCATTACTGCAAGTGCATTTCTAACTGAACTTGGTATTGCGTTTGATGGCTATATGGTCGCCGCCCTAGCGCTGATGGAGTCTCCAGCGATCATTGTGGGTTTAATCTTAGTCAATCTATTTACCGTCGATGAGAAGCGAGAGCTCGCTTGGTCTGAAGTGTTGAAAGAAGCCTTCTTAAACAGTTCAGTTTTTCTACTCGTGGGTAGCCTGCTGATTGGACTCCTGAGCGGAGAACACGGCTGGAAGGTGATGGAACCCTTCGCGCAAGGGTTATTTTATGGAATGCTGACCTTCTTTTTACTCGACATGGGATTGGTTGCTGCCCGAAGAATTAAAGACTTGCAAAAAACCGGAGTTTTTCTCATCTCGTTTGCCATACTGATTCCTATACTGAACGCAGGCATCGGATTATTAATTGCCAAACTAATTGGTATGCCTCAAGGAAATGCGCTCTTATTCGCCGTGTTGTGTGCCAGTGCCTCTTACATCGCTGTCCCCGCCGCCATTCGGATCACCGTTCCTGAAGCAAATCCCAGCCTATACGTTTCGACTGCTTTGGCAGTGACATTCCCATTCAACATCATTGTGGGAATTCCGCTCTACCTGTATGGAATTGAGCTGTTGTGGAGATAACAAAATGCACGCTGTTAAAAGAATAGAAATCATTGCCAACTCATTTGAGCTTGGCAAAATTTTAGATAGTTTAAATAAGGCAGGCGTTCACGGTCATGCCGTTATTCGTAATGTTGCAGGAAAAGGCTTGCGAGATGGCCATGAAGATTTAGACATGACCATGCTCGACAATGTTTACATCATTGCGTTCTGTAAGCCAGATCTAATCAAACCCGTTGTAGAAAACCTCACCCCCCTGCTCAATAAATTTGGGGGCACATGTTACATCTCAGAGGTGATGGAGATCCGCTCGATCAAGTGTGTTGCATCACTTTAGTTACGTCGTCCTCTAGTTGCGTCACCCTCTAGTTGTGTCACTGTAGAAGAAGCAGTGTAGGAGAAGCATGGATTCAACGAAACGTGTTATGGAACGTCGCCATTTCTTAAAGTTAGGAGTGACGGGAGCCGCCCTGCTAGTGGCGGGGAGCGATCTAGTCTGGCGGGTTAAACAGGCTCAAGCCGGGGAGCTACCCTCAACCAATTCTGAAGCGCTTAATCCGGACGCTGCCCTGCAAAAGCTGATGGAGGGAAATCAGCGATTCACCGAGCATCACCCGGAGTATCCTGATCAATCTCAGGCTCGATTGCAAGAGGTTGCTCAAGCCCAGCATCCGTTTGCCACCATTCTGAGTTGTGCAGATTCGCGAGTGCCTGCCGAGATTATTTTTGATCAGGGCATCGGAGACATTTTTGATGTCCGCATTGCTGGCAACATTGCCACGCCGGAAGCGCTCGGCAGCATTGAATATGCGGTTGCTCTACTAAACACGCCTGTGTTGATGGTCTTGGGTCATGAGCGCTGCGGGGCAGTCACGGCAGCCGTCAAAAATGAAGCCTTGCCAGGGGAGATTGGGAGCTTTGTGAAGGCAATTTTGCCTGCTGTGGACAAGGTTAAGGGGCAGTCCGGTGACGCCATTGACAACGCTGTGATTGCAAATGTGTCCTACCAGATTGAGCAGTTAAAGCGATCGTCACTTTTAACGGAACGGGTAGAATCTGGAAAATTGAAAATTGTGGGAGGTCGATATGACCTGGACACGGGGAGAGTCAAGACCATCGTTTAATTCCAAGACGATCATTTAATTCGAGATCGGGCGATGGCTTAACCTGACACAACTCATTGAGCTTGATATTGAGCTTCGTGTTGTAATTTGCGGCTATCTACCGTTCACAAGTTCTCAGACTTTCATGGAATCCTACAGAATGTATTGACTTCATGGATTAACTTCTTAGTTGCATGATGACTATGAGTGATGCGCCGTTCCATAGCTGATTTGATCAGATCGGTAAGACGGTGGCTCAATGTGAATTATGACGCGGACAGGGCTGTACTTCTCCACTAATTTTGCTTCGATCGCTTCTGTAATGTCGTGGGCAGTATTGACATCTTTGGCATCCACGATTAGATGCATCTCGATGAAAGATTGGCGGCCCACAACCCCCCGTGAGGCGATATCGTGGCAGTTGACCACTCCCGGAACCGACATCGCGATCGCATGAATGGCTTCGGGCGCGATCGCCACCTCATCGACGAGCCACGGTAGATTCTGTTTCAGCACCGTCCAGCCACTCTGTAATACTAAGATTGCCACCGGGAACGCCAGCGCAACGTCCAACCACTGCCACTGAAACAGCCAAATCCCCAGCAAGCCAGCGAGAACGCTAATCGTCACCCAAACATCACTCATCGTGTGTTGGGCATCGGCGAGCAAAATGGGACTACCGACGCGCCGACCTTCGTTGCGCTCATAGAACGCAACAAAAATATTGACTCCCAGCACAATCAGCAAAATCCAAAGCTCAGTGCTAGAAATTTGAACGGGTTCATTTGTGCCAAGCAGACGCTCAAGCGCGCTTTGCACAATTTCAAAACAGGCAATTCCCAAAAAAGCGGCGATGCCAAGTGCGCCAATCGCTTCAAATTTCTGATGTCCATAAGGATGCTCGCGATCGGGCAGAGGCGACGAAAACTGGCTCGCCACCAGCCCAAGGATGTTATTAGCGCTATCTGTCAAGCTGTGCAAGGCATCGGCAAACAAGCTGAGCGAGCCAGTCGAAACTCCGACGAACGCTTTCAAGCCCATCACAAAAAGATTCAGCACGAGCGTCAACAGTAGAACTCGACGAACAGTAGAGCGATTATCTGTAATCACGATTACCTGCCTTTGTTGTTGTACAGTGACTAATTAAATGTCATCGGTGACAATTTAGTGTCGTTGAGACAAATTAAATGTCGTAGTGACAATCTAGTGTCGTTTAAGCAGTGGTGACGAATTATTTGTCGTTATTCAACCCTGTACTACTTGTAACTTATCCGTCTTATTAGACAATAAACACTTTCAGTGCTAACCGAGTGAACCGTGGCAGTATTACGTCTATATTTCCCTGAATGATACTCCTGAACCTACCTTGCTAGCGGTAGTTAAAATCTGAAGGTGCAAGCCTTCAGATTAGACAGTCTACCTGCAAGCCTTCAACCCACCCTATTCACATATGGGGTTTAGATATTTAGGGGTGGCAGGGGGCTTGGAAGTTAGAGCATATGCCGGATAGCAGCGTTAAAGACAGAAAAAATGAGTAACTTAGTTTGTTTCGCCTCATCCAGCAAAAAATGTTGCCCTCATTCCATCAAACCTGTTTGCAATCCCAACTCTCCCAGATTCAATTCGCGACGCTAGAAATATTGGTCGAACTGTTGCAAAAAGAACGACGAATCACCATTGAGCGTTTAGCAACACTGTTTCCACAAGCGATTTTATTTGAGAATAGACGGCGTAACATCAACGATGTTTGAGCTTGCCACAACTGATGCCGCAAGTCATATGGTTTCCTATCATCAAGCAGTGGATCAAGCGATATGTCAAGCGAAGCAGAGTTTAAACGTTGTCATGGATCGAACTCAATGGCAAGACCATAACTTATTCATGGTCAGCCTAGTTTACCAAAACCGCGCGATTTCGTTGTATTGAAGCTGGCTCGATAAGTAAGGGCAACGTGCCCTGTGTGATCAACAAAAGGTGTTGCGCCCAGTCTTTCAGGTGCTGAAAAAGCATTGCCGATTGGAGACCGCAAGTTCCACAGCATTGAACTTGCTGCTTGGTGTGTTGAAAAGAACGTGTCGCTTGAGTTTTGTTTACCCAAAAGTACAACGGTCAAAACTGAGGACACCAGCACCTTTTCGCGTCTGGATGACTCGTTACAGATGCCGGAATTGACTGAACACCATCTTCAGATTTAAGTCGCGAAAAAACGGGGCTTCGGCAAACACAATTTGGTGCTGCGACAAAAACGCGAGTATCGTCAATCGAGCCCAAGCGACAGGTATCTGCTTACCAACTTGAGCGATGCAGAACAAGCCCTCTCAGCCTACTCGAATCGATTCTCCATTGAGCCGCTCTTCAAAGACCTGAAATTGGGGGGGCTACAACCTCGAATAGTGCCATGCTAATCCATCCCCGCTTCACTTCTTTGCTTATCCTGGTTACCATTGCGTGTTCGATTGCCCCTATACCCGGTCAACGCGTTCGCAGAAAACACGTGCAGCGTTAGGTGGGGCGCGTTAAAGAATCGAAGCGCATTCAACAGCAACACAGTCAGCTTTGGATTTGAATGTACGGAAGTTTGTGGATTCATAGCCTAAGTCTTTGGTGATTGTTAGCAGGTAAACTGATAGCACTCCAACCGCAGAAACGCCTCTTTGTTGGGCGAGGTCTCAATGCGATAGCCTTGATTCAGTCGGCATTTTAGCTTCGTTGTCACCCCCTGAAGATTCAGAGATCCTCTCGATAATCAAGTTCAGCAAACGACCCTTCTTCAGGGTAAGCAATTGCAACCATGATGGCTGGCTCAATCAGATGAAGGATCTTTCAATCTGCCCCAATTAAGACGTGTGATTGCGACCAATCACATGCCTTTTTCAATTTGCGCTTTATTTCTTTCAACCTGTCCCAATTAGGACAGGCAATTGCGACTTGTCCTAGATATTCAAAGTCGAGTTCTACTGTTCTTTCAACCTGCTTCAATTAGGACAGGCGATTGCGACCTCGACGGTTAAACGCGATCGCGCACGATGAAATCTTTCAACCTGCCCCAATTAGGACAGGCGATTGCGACATGTGTGCAGCAAGGAAAAGATGTCGATCGACGTTCTTTCAACCTGCCCCAATTAGGACAGGCGATTGCGACTTCGGTTCCCAACTCCTCCTTTTGGGGGATACTTCTTTCAACCTGCCCCAATTAGGACAGGCGATTGCGACGACTCTGAAGGTTAGCAATGGTCAGGAGATTCCTTTTCTTTCAACCTGCCCCAATTAGGACAGGCGATTGCGACCGCGTCCTTCTGAAACGAGCTTCTATCAGTCGTATCAGGAGAGGTTTGCGCGGTTCACATTACCTATCCCCCTCAAAACCATTTCTCTAAGGAAACTTGTTGTTGGTTGAACGGTCAAAACCAATCAGCATAGGGGTTTCCCTAGTTGCGCGGAACACACAAAATAATTTGCGATTCCTAAATGGCGGAAACGAAGAATAGAAGCGGGTTCCCCCTTGGTTGGGGGTGGTTCGGTAGCCATTACAGCAGTACATCCGCGCCCTTGTTGCTGGGAGCGCACCTACGTCATAATTGAAGCACTAGGCTCTTCTTTCACGACTTCATCTCTTCTGGAACACTTTCGCGTTCCATCCGACAGCATCAGGGTGAGCAGCTACCAGGGTCAGAAAGCACGACTGTCTTCCAACAGTCAAACTAACCCTTATTTCACGGCACATGGGCTGCAAGCAGCATTTGCCGTGGCGCTGTTGAAATATTCAATTTTCGTGGTTCAATTGTAGTTCGATTGTACTTCATTTGCGGCTTTGGTAAGCATCGATCGCGACTTCTTTTGCCATCTCCTGAGCTGTGCCTTGACGTGGCTGTTTGCCCTGCTCACAGACGATACCAACCTTGTTCGCTTGACTCCCAATGCTCTCGATTAGCCTGCCGTAGCTCCAACGGTGGACATTGACCCGGTACTGCTTGGCATAGCACTTCTGACCTTCCAGGTAGCCGGGGCACTTCTGTTGGGCTCTAGCTTGAATTTCGGTCTGGACAATTTCTCGCACGTCACCCAGCTTGGGAACGGCAATGCTGCCAGCGTGATAAGTCTGAGCGATCGCGATGACGGCTTTGGCAATTAATCGGTCTACATATTGTCCTAGCTCTGATTCTCCCCCAGGATTCGGGGCATTTCGTTTCTGGGCTTTATGGCGAAGCTGGGAGGTATGTTGCTGCTGTTGGCGCTGGCGAGTCAGGAGATGATAATCCTTGCCCAGTATAGCGCTACGCGAGTACGTTAGGACAATGCCTGAAGGCGGCATCGACACAAT
>NZ_JCACCM010000134.1:0-15703 GCF_059501405.1 Myxacorys sp. | reverse complement strand
GACTCAACTTGACCAGACCCTACTCCTAGCGTCACTGCGTAAGTCCTGAGAATACCTCACTCGCCTGAAAATCAATATATTGCTAACTCGTCTTGTGATCAAATGTTGTTCTACTTGTGCGCTGTTAGCGTTGGCAGAACCTTCTCCCCAAAAGCTTTGATAAATTGTTCCTGCTCTCGGTTGACGTTATGCAAAATCAATTCATCAAAGCCCAATTCAATATCCTTCTGTAGCCATTCAATCTGCTGCTGTGGATCGGCTGAGATCCGGACGTGTTCATTCAGCTCTTCTGGTGTGACAAATTCTCCTGCTGCATCAAACTGTTGCGGTGTTCGTAGCTGTGTCATCAAAACATTCTTAAAAATATTGTTGCGCCATTGTTCGTGGGCTTTTTGACGAGCCAGGTCGCCCGTGCGATCGTAGGAAAGCTGAACTTTCAAAATCATCGGCTTACCTTCCCCACCCCCACGTCGAAATGCATCAACGACTCGCTTTAGTTTTTCGGGTGGGCGTGAAATGGTAATCAGCCCATCAGCCCAACTGCCTAACCATTCAGCAGTCGCTTCTGTAACTGCCGCTCCAATGATCAACGGTGGAGTGTCAGGGCGCGAATAGAGTTTGGCTTCTTCCACACAAACTAACCCATGATGGGTAACGGTTTCGCCTGCCCATAAGGCTCGGATGATGTCAACGCACTCTTTCAGTCGAGTATTGCGATCGCGCTTGATTAACCACTTATTTCCGGTGATATGCTCGTTTAGCGCCTGACCGCTCCCCACCGTCAACCAAAAGCGATCGGGAAACATTTCGGCGAGGGTGGCGGCGGCTTGGGCAATGATCGCAGGATGATAGCGATCGCCTGGAGCATTGACCACCCGATAAGAGAGGCTGGGAGTTGCCTGCATCGCTGCTCCTAACCAAGACCAAGCAAAACCGCTTTGCCCTTGTTGCTCGCTCCAGGGATGGAAGTGGTCGGATGAGAGAACGCGCGTAAATCCTGCCTGTTCTGCCATTTGAGCATACTTCAGCAGTTGACTGGGCTGAAATTGTTCATGAGAGGCGTGATAACCAATTTGTACCATGACTATATCTTTCCTGATAATTGACTGCAATCTACTCGTTAACAATGCGACGATAATAAGCTTCCAACAAAGCGTAGATGCTATAAGTAATCAGTTTTGGTGGAATTGAGAATTGTGTGTGTCATAGCAGCGCTTAATGAGCCCAATTGACTCGAAACCAGCGGTAGCCATAGGGAGACAATCGAATGGTTTTGTGATCCCCATTTAATGATTCATAGGGGCGATCGCTAAACAGATCGAATAGATGCTCATAATTAGTTGATTTAAGTGTGACTGTACAGTCATGGTCTGCTAAGTTATGTACGGCAATCACGGCGCGATCGCTCCAGACGCAGCAGTGAGCAAAGACACAGGGATCATCAGTTTCTAGAATATGTAATGTGCCACAGCCAAACTCTGGACATTGCTTGCGAATCCGAACCAGGCGTTCGATCCAGTTAATTAGGGCTGATGGATCGCGCTGTTCCTGAGCAACGTTAACCTCTTTGTAGCTGTATTCTCCCTCACTGATGACAGGTTGAGTGAGTTGGTCAGGGGGCGCGTCAGAAAAACCGCCACCTGATTCGTCAGACCATTGCATAGACGTTCGCACACTTGTTCGTCCTGGCAA
Organism: Myxacorys sp.; assembly: GCF_059501405.1. NCBI lineage: Bacteria > Bacillati > Cyanobacteriota > Cyanophyceae > Leptolyngbyales > Leptolyngbyaceae > Myxacorys > Myxacorys sp. Next base: position 14,011 of record NZ_JCACCM010000134.1, on the reverse strand, counting down.
GGATAAGTCATCGCCCATGCCGATCTCATCGCCATATCGTAATAAGGGGGTGCCTGGTAAACTAAACATTAAGCTATAAGTGAGTTCGATGCGGCGGCGATCGCCCTTGAGCATAGGAGGTAAGCGACGACGAATTCCCCGTCCAAAAATCTGCATATTTTCTTGGGGGGCAAAAGCGTCAAATATTTCTTGCATTTCTGAGTCACTCAGGCGATCGAGCGTTAGTTCATCATGGTGACGCACAAAGTTTAACCACTGACACTGGGCAGGGATTTCTGGTAATTTTTTTAGCCCATAGTCCAACGGTTCGGCTGCTTGACGAGCCAGTGCTAAGAACATGTATTGGTTCAGCAAAAAATTGAACAGTAGATGGATGCGGTTTCCCTGCCCAAAATAAGTAGGAATTTCTTCTGCTGGCACATTTGCCTCTGCCAGCAATACCGCATCTCCTCGGCGCGAGGTCAGAAATCCCCGCATCTCATCAAAAAAGCTCTGTAGGCTTTTCTGGTTAGCCTCTGCGATGCCGATGCCTTCGATGACAAAAGAAGCTGCATCGATCCGAAAACCGGATATACCCAATTCCAACCAGAAGCCCATGATTTTGCAGATCTCTTCTCGTACTAAGGGATTGGCGATGTTCAGGTCAGGTTGGTGTTTGTAGAAGTGGTGCAGATAATAGGCATCTGCCTGCTCGTCATACTCCCATAAGCTATCTTCCACCGTGGGAAAGGCGATCAGGCTCGGATCGCTCTCAGGTGGATTCTCTGACCAAACATAGTAATTGCGGTAGCGAGATTGAGAGTTGGAGCGAGATTGCTGAAACCAAGGATGCTGATCAGACGTGTGATTGATGACTAAATCGATCAACACTCGCATTCCTCGCTCTCGCGCTTGGTGCATGAACTCGACGAAATCGCCCAATGTTCCTAATCGTGGATCGACATTGTAGTAATCCATCACGTCGTAGCCATTGTCCCGATTGGGGGATGGGTAAAACGGCAGTAGCCATAAGCAAGTAACACCTAACCCAGCTAGATGGTTTAGGTGCTGGGTAAGTCCAATAAAATCGCCTATGCCATCGCCATTGCCATCCATAAATGTTTCTACATCTAACGAGTAGAGGATGGCATCTTTATACCAAGCACTTTTCATTGATATGATCTCTTTAGCTAATCTCAAATGCGGTCAATTGAACCAACAGTTCTCAAATTCTTGTAGAGACGTTGTTGCATGCACGTCTCTACATTAGACACATTTTTGGAAGCCAATATGGCGATCATAAATAGGTGGTCATAAATATTAGTTGATAAGCCTTGATTTATCATCTTTAATCTTTTTCTCTTTCACCTTCCCCTTCTCTTTCACCTTCCCCTTCTCTTTCAACAGCGCCTTCTCTTTCAACAGCGCCTTCTCTTTCAACAGCGCCTTCGCGCTCTCCGGATTCAGGAGTGCAAGCAACGGCACCCATTAAAACCACACCAGCTAAAGCAATTTGAATCAGGGTTTTTACAGGCTTACTTGTCATGACTGTCGCCTCTTCATTTACTCAATCATTTTCAATCATTTGTTGTCTGGAGCAAATTTTGTATTGATACTATGAAAAAGCTATAACTTAATCTTCTTCTTTAAGTTGGATATTGTCTCTGAGAAAACTGGGTCTTTTTGAGATAGTTGCCATTAATTTTGATTGATGAGATCAGCCCCTAATCATTACTAGCAAAGGCAATAGTACTTAATAAGGCATTTTCTGCCTGACGTGAATCCAGACGGGTGTGCTGAACTACGATGGGCACGTTCGATTCAATTACACTGGCGTAGTCTGTATCACGGGGAATCAATTCAGGATCAGATAAGTCATTAAACCGTAAGTGCTTAGTACGTCGCGCCGGGACAGTGACGCGATAGGGTCCTACAGGTTCGCGATCGCTGAACTCAACCACTATGCACTAAAAGTGCATAGGTTCCTTCAGGGCTGAAAGCCCAAGTGAACTCGTCCTTGCCGAGTCCATCGTCCACGATCGCGCGTCTTTGCTGCTCTCGTTTTGCCTCACATCGTCTCAACGATTGCCTGCCTCCGCTTCTCCTGTTCTTCCGACTCACCCTTTCACGTCTAACAACCTCGCAATCAGAAGCTGTGTAGCAGCTAAAGCCTTGCGCTGAAAGCGCATAGTTCATCTACGCCAGTCCCCCATACCCCAGTTTTACCGCTTCAATTGCAGCCTAACGGCGGCGGTCTTTCTTAGACAGCGACTGATAGTAACGCTGCATTTGAACTTCGATTTCTCGGGTGTAGGATTTCATCACAGAACTGAGTGCCTGTGCCATTAATTTAGCTTAGAGCCATTCTCATAACTCTTCCACTTTATTTGATCCACGTTCCTAAGCCGTATGTAAAACGTCGAGTAGCCCAGTTTTGAGCAGCGCGATCGCGCCATCGGCAATGTACTGCACCGCCAGCGCCGCTAGCAACACGCCAAACAGCCGCGTGACGACATTCACCCCGGTCTGACCTAGTTGCTTCGCCAACACATTCGCGAGCAGCAGCAAGCCATAAGCAATCAACAGGACGATCGCGGCATCGGCTAACACGATCTCTGTTCCAAGCGAATAATCCTTTCCCTCATTGATCAAGATCAGCAGACTGGCCAGTGTACCCGGCCCGGCAATCAGCGGAATGGCGAGCGGAAACACACTGATATCCTCTCGGATCTGCGCCTCTTGTTCTTCTTCTTTGGTTTCTCGCTCGCGATGAGCAAATACCATATCAATGCCAATTTTAAAGAGCAGAATGCCCGCCGTTGTCTGGAACGCTTCCATGCTGATGTCAAGGTAGCGTAGCAGAAACGCGCCACTAAACGAGAATGCCAGCAGAATACCTGCCGAGAACAGAACAGCACGACGGGCAATGTGAGCTTGTTCTTCTTCTGTGCGACCCCGGGCCAGCGTGATGAATAGCGGAATTAGCCCGATCGGGTCAATCACCACAAACAACGTTAAAAAGGCTTTTGCTAGAAAGGGAGCATCAATCAATTGCGCGATCGCTTGCCAAGCAGCAGGTACGGCGACGCCAAGGAACGGAGCTAAAACCATCGTTGTTAAAGAGAAGAGTAAAGAACTAGATTAACAACTTCTGCCGCGATCGTTGGTTCTGTCGCAGATCATTCTCGCCAATAATTCTAATGACAAACGCGCCGCTTGAGCCGAGTTACAGGTAGCAACTAGTCCAAAGAGGGATTTGATCCACACCCTTTGACCTTAAAACTTGACCTTAGAATCGCAGAATTTCGCGTTCGTAGCTGTCTGGCAAAGGTTCGATTTCCCAAGTCAAGGCATCTCCCGGACTCAGACAAACTTCAAGATAAAGTTGCTCAATGGCACTCGTAGCAATGTCTTCGTTGTTCTCAAATGGCATCAAATCTTCGGTCAGTAACCGCAACTTAAACCCGCCGGGAATCAGACCTCCAATCGACGCACTTTGCAATTCAAATCGCCACACTTCTTCACTTTGTTGAAACACGCAAAACTCGTAGAGCTTGCCCGCGATCGTCAGTTGCCGGACTAGTACTCTCGCTGCACCGTTGGCTCCACGGGCGAGATTGGGCTGCAAGTCCATTGTGCCCCACCCAAGTTGTTGAGCCAGATCAGAAATTCCAGTTTGCAGCCATTGCTGGACTGACCACGCCTCAGGAAGTCCTAAGCGTCGTTGATATAAGCGCTGTCGCCAGCCGTCATGCTCTAGCAACGCTCCCCACTGCTGAAAGGGAACTGCCAGACGAGGAGCCAAAATTGAAGCATCAGCGAGGCGATGAATTAAAGAATCCGCTTGCTCAAGCGAGAGTGCAGGTAAGGGCGCGATTTCCGCTCGCCGCACTTCATCCGCACAGAGACGGCGAGCCGTCCACAGTACATTGAAATCTCCGATCAGGCAGTCAGCTTCCAGGCTGTAGGTGCGATCGTAGGCGTCATACTGTCCCCGTTGCTTCAGCATGTGATGGGTCACATAGCCCAATACCCGAATCTCTTGATCATCAGGGTTGACATAAACCGACACATAGTAATCTCCTGCCCAACTTGGCAAATCTGCCCACTCTTGCGGCACTCGCAACTCTTCAAAATCCGCTGCCGCTGTCGGAATGATGACCAAGCGCTGATGATCAAAATCAATAGCGGAGCCGTTGACTACTTCCCAAATGCTGGACAAGCTGGCAGGATTCTTCCAAACCCGTGCCTTTGAAGCATGGACTTCTTGAATCCACGGCAAGAGAGCGTCCAAGCAGATCTGATTCAGCGACGCCGTCCAGCGAATTCCGTTGGCAGAAAACGGCGATGGCTGCTGTTGCCAAAAGCGCTCAACCGATGCCTCAGGGATGGCTAGATGCAGTTGAAGAATATCAGTAATCATGGACGACGCAGGAGAAAACATGAACTTGCCTCGGTTTAGGAAGGAAGGTCTGGATGAGCGTAATGCACTTTCAGCCAATCCTCCAAAATTGTACTCATGGTTTGCACTACGTTCGAGTCGAGGGATTTATGCAGGGTTGTTTGGCTCCACTTGCCTAAAGTATCTAATAATCCTTGTCTCAAGCTGGTGAGCCGTCTCGACACGGTGTATTGTTTCATGTCTAATTGTTTTGCAATGTCTTGCTGAGTCAGCCCCTGTCCGTAGTAAAGCTGCAATAGTCGCTGAGACGGGAGATCTAATTTGACGAGAGATCGCAGTAAAATCGCGTTTAGCTGCGATCGCTGATCGTCGCGGTTCTTTTCTTCTTCTTGAGCAATCACCTTCATGAGCGACGATTCTTGAAAGGTGAACTCAAGGTCGTCTAATAATTCACCGCTCTCTTGACCCGATTTTGAGGCATCGGCGGAAACGAGCATCGGGTAAAGGAGCGATCGCGCCGCTTTGCCGCAACTAATCAGCCATTGCTCTACCAAGACAGGTGTTGTGGGTGGAGACGAGGGATCGAGCGTACTGATGCGATCGCGGTTATACTGCTGAGCGATCGCCGCGAATGTCGCTGCATCGGGTTTACCTAATTTACGGATCTTTCCATCCGTGGGTGCGTGGATGAGTTTAAAGCACTCCCAAGCCAGTCGGTAGGACGCGATCGTAGTAGCATTGAATCCAAAGTTCTGTAATGATTCAACAAACCGTTTGCAACTTAGTTTGTGCAGCAATGCCCAATCTGTACAGATATCGACTTCTTGCCGTAAGCGCAGTGTATCTTTAATTACATTGCTAAAGGCTAAGCTGGCATAGCTTCTTAAGCCCGAACTGTGTTGCGGATTAAACCCAGCTAAGACGCGATCGAGCTTTGCGATCGCGATTTGAAAGAAGTCTGCCAGCGACGATCGAGTGGATAGATTGAGCGCCAGCTTTTGGGCACTCCAATAACACACTTCTTGTAGGTAAGCCGCCAGATGCCCGCTTGCGAGAGGATTTTCTTTCGTTTGCCAGAGTTTGTGCCAGTACAGCGCCCAAAAGGTTTCTGTCGGCTCGATTTGCTCAGATTGATTCCCTTGGAAGCCTGCGGAGCAATCGAGATTGGCTTGCATGCTCCGTCGCAATCGCGCATCGCTGAGCCAATCGCGTGCCGCATCATTTTCAAATTGCAGGAATGTTGAGAAAAGTTCAAGAATGCTTCGACGGGGACGCATCGCGATTAGAAACCTTAACTATTATTGACTGAATCGAGCATTTATTGAATCGAACATTAGAACAGAAAATCGGGTCAATTGCTAGTCGGTGAAGACGTGGGAGTGAACCTTTCGATTCCCTTGGCAGATTGCGGAGCGATCGCAGGTGAATCAAGTAGGACTAGGATCAGGCAAGGACGTAGAAGGATCTGAAGGGGGTGGGGTAGCCGCAGGAGTCGCTAACGTTTCAGGAGGGGTTTCTCCATCTCTAAATAGACGCACAGGCTTTTGAGTCAGCAAAGCGGCTCCCTCCTCGGTTTCGGCAGGAAAAATGGTGCGAACTCGCTCCACAACCGAGATCATGTAAGTGTAGTCTGGAATCATGCCATTGGGAACAAATCCGGCTTCTTGAGCCACCACCGACGGCATATCATTTAGAAGTTTCTGAATGGATTCTTGCACGGTGCGATCGACGTTGGGACTGATTAAGACAAGTCCAGATGGAACGGTGTGAGCGTCGGTAAACAAGATCCGAAACTCAGCTTGATTGACCTCAGTTTTATAGGTATTAAACTCTTCTAGCGATAGTGCTCCCACGTCGGCTTTGCCTTGCGAGATCGCGTCTAAAATCGCTTTCGGGGTTCCTGGAATCGCTAAACTCGCCAAGGTTAATCCATAGAGATTGAAAATGGGGAAATAGTAGCCGACAGCGGATCCCGGTTGTCCGATCGCTAAGGTTTTGCCAGCAAGCGATCCCAGAGTTTGATAAGGACTGTTTTTTAGAACGACCAGCACCGATCGCAGACTACTCACGCCTGCTAACGGAGCCACCGGAAGGTATCGATGTTTTGTCAGCGCGATCGCGGCAAGTCCAGGCGGGGCGAAGACGATTGACCACGCTTGCGACTTGAGGCGCTCTAATGCCTTGCGCTCATTGTATGCAGGTTCAAGCTGCACCACGGCTTGCAGTTTTTCTTCAAGGTAGCGAATCAAGCGATCGTACTGCGCGATCGTTTTTTCGCCAGAGCCATAGCTCACCGTTCCTAACACAAGCTGCTGTCGGCTAGACGAGTGGGATCGGGGACTGCACGCGGCAATAAAGAGAGAAGCTAGAAATAAACGACGAGGGAACTTTCGTTGCACAAGCTATAAACGAAGTTGAGTCTTCAAGTGAACCATTCAAGTGAACCATTCAATTGTTTCATACCATCTTTCTTTCCAGGTGAAACAGTATTGCTAATAACCTTAGTTTTTGTTTAAATTTGCAGCATTTTCTCCATTTCATTCGATGATTAGAATTAGATTCATCAAGAGTCACATCAGAAGACAAATCGCTAGACAAATTACTGTGATTCGCACCGCTAAGCTCCAAAAAATTGCTGAGTGAGCGTCTCTAGGATTGACTGTCTATGGGATTGTCTTAGAATTGCCTACTGACGCAGATTGCACTTGTCTAAATTCTGAAGATTGTAAAGGGGTCAGAGTCAGTTTATCAGCACCGAGGTTTGAAGCATGTGGTTACAACGACTCAAATTAGGACCTAGATTTAACGTCCTGTTAGCTCTGGTATTTGTTGGAGGCTTTGCGCTGAGTGGACTTGCGCTCTCTAATGTGTTAGAAAGCCGCGCCAAAAACGAAGTCACATCGAAGGCTCTGGTTCTAATTCAGACCATGAATTCAGTGCGCGACTATACCACTACTAACATTCAACCGCTTTTGAATCCTCGGCTAGACACCGATTCTACATTCATTGCTGAAACAGTCCCAGCATTCGCAGCAACGGAGGTTTTTCAGCGCGTCCGCAAAATTGATGATTACAAAGACTTTTTCTATAAAGAAGCCACGTTAAATCCGACCAATTTGCGAGACAAAGCCGATTCCTTTGAAGCAAATCTAGTCCAACGATTCCGTGAAGAATCAAATACCAAAGAGATCTCTGGTTTCCGCGATTTGCCCGGAGGACAAGTGTTTTATATTGCCCGTCCGTTAGCTGTAGGAAAAGAAAGCTGTTTGCGCTGTCACTCTACGGTCGATAAAGCACCCAAGAGCCAAATTGCCACGTATGGGGATCAGAATGGCTTTGGTTGGAAGCTGAACGATATTATTGCTGCTCAGATCGTCTCAGTTCCGGCGGAAGAAGTGTTGGATAATGCGCGGCGATCGCTCACCTTGATTATGTCGATTCTGTTGGGGGTGTTTCTGGCGATCGTGTTTGTGATCAATTATTTGCTGAAGCGATCGGTAATTCGTCCGATTCGTCAGATGGCACGCACAGCAGAAGCCGTCAGTATGGGAGAAATGGCGACCGAGTTTGAGCAAAATAGCCGCGATGAAATTGGCACGCTGGCAGCCGCGTTTAATCGCATGAAGTCGAGTTTAGAAATCTCGATGAATTTGTTAAATAAGAAACAGTAATCTAAGCTGCATTTGAGTTGCCAATCGAAGAAATAAGTTAGAGTGTTGCGGAAATGGGGGCTGAACCGTTAAATCAGCCCCCATTTCCGCTTCTGCCACTTAGGAGAAGGGCAAAGACGTTGGCAGAATATCTAGCGATCGCTCGGTTCTCTAAAGGCTACAGCTTCCGCAACCCCTTCAATTTCTAGCCCTAAGAGCTAGTTCACTAATTCTGAGAACTCGTTACCTGTAAGGGAGTACTCACGAGCAGCAAAGGAGTACCCGCGACTAACAAGGGAGTACCCATGAGCAGCAAGGGAGTACTCATGAGCAGCAAAGGAGTACCCGCGAGTAACAAAGGAGTACTCATGAGCAGCAAAGGGGAACTCACGAGCAACAAAGGAGTACTCATGAGTAGCAAAGGAGTACCTGCGAGCAACAAAGGAGTACTCATGAGCAGCAAGGGAGTACTCGTTACCCGTAAAGGAGAACCGCTTCTAGATCAATGAGTTCTCAGCATTCAACCTTTGTCAAAACTTTACATTCAGCAATCGCTGCCGAAATTCCGCTGCCTTTTGATCATTAGGAATATTGGCAGCCAAAGTCTCAACAAATGCCACAGACGACATCTTTGAGATTTCACCCCGCTGTCCATTCACCATCCACTTAGCGATAGGCCCAACAATTCGAGTTAATTCGTATTCGCAGGTTTGAATAAAGGTTTCATCGATCGCGCCTGAATTAGAAGTTGAAACCCCGCGCCCACTTCCGGTAGAAACCTGGTCTAGCTTTGTCGATTCAACGGACTTCGTGAGGCGAACCCCTTCAGCGTTAGTCAACGCTGATTGCTCATCCGGTCGGACTGGAACGGGTGATATTAACGATAGCCGTTGCTCTAAAATGGCGCACTGTTGAGCCGAAAGATGGTTGGAGAGTGCGGCTACTAACGCTGCAACGCTATTGGTCTCCGGTGGAATTTGGTTCAGTAAAACCGACGTGATCGGTCCGACTAACTCCAGCAAAACTTGCTTGGCAACTGCCAAATGCTCGGAGGACAGCCCTTCTGCGTCGGGAGCGGACTGGTGCAAGGTCGTAGGAGGTTCGGGTGGAACTGGGACGACTTGTTTCGGTGGCGTCTCTTCGGGGCGGTCTACCCAGGTTTCAATCACGGCCTGCGCTTGACGCGCAAAAGCAGCGCATTTGTTGGCTGGAAGTAGCTGCGAAATCGTCTCGATCAGACCGTGAGAATGATTGGCGATCGCGGCAGCTTGAGCAATCAAGGTCGGGGCGACAGGCCCCACCAAAGGCATCAGCACAGGCAGCAGGCGATGCTTCAGATCCGTTAGGGCGGGGTCATCCTGGATTGGCTCCAACCCGATCGGGGCAGATATGGCAGTCGGCGTCCCACTTGCCTGCTCAGGAAGCACACTCGCGATCACCTCTTGGGGAAACGGCAAAGCGTTTTCTTTGAAGTTGCTCGTTGCGCTAATCGCAGGCATCGGTTTGGTTGAAATCGATGGGGTTGACGCCGAAGGACTGTTCCCCGATGTCGATGGCAATACTTCAATTAAGCCTTGGGTTCCCGACAGCCAAAGATGGCAAGTCAACCCCAAGCCATCTAAATTGGTCTGAAGCTTAGCAAGCAGCGTCGCGATCGGTAATCCGGTTTGAGGATTTGCCGCAATTAGTGCTTCTAGCAAAACTTGAGCAAACAACTCTGGATCATCGGCAGGAGAGGCACATGCCAGAATACACTGCCCATAGTCCGACTCCATCTTTAGATCGTCGAGCCAGTCTTCTAGACCCACTGCGCCCGGACAGTCTAGAATCACGACTTGCTGAGCCACCCGCGATCGTCGCAGTTCTTGCCGCAGCCATGCCCGGCTAATCTGCGCGCCGTCTCCCAAGACCAGCCAAGAGTCGCCCTCCTCGGATGTCACAATGCTGCCCCGGAAATAGAGCAAGCGAGTCGCAACCTGCTGCACCGGGCTGAGACGCGGTTCCAACGAGGCAGGATCAGACTGAAGAAAGCGGAGGATGACGTTCCGCACTTCTAGCCACGGATCCGCGATCGCGGGATAGTCGGACGGTGAGAAACACTGCAACTCAAAGTTGCCGTCACTTTGCAACACTTCTGCGATTGGCGTTACCAAGCTCCGAGGACTTTCGCCATCGAGGGGCTGCTCCATCAAGCCGTCGATCAGCAACGCCTGCCGCTTTTGCCAGATGTGCGTCATGTGGGGCTTAAGTCCTAAGATGGTTTCACCGACTCCCTCGACAATTCGTTTCGGCGTTTGCAGCGAGTATTCAGAATGAAAATGCGTGTCTCCTTTGTTCCGCTTTTGCTGATTGACGAGCCGGAGTTGTTGATTGGTTTGCTCGACATACTGAAGCGTTTGGTAGTAGACGTAGCGGTAAAGCCCATCGGCGTCAATAATGCCATGTGGCCCGGCGGCTTCTCCCCGCAAGCCGCGCATGAGATAGTAGCTAAACACGCCATGACCCAAGTCAGGGAATTCCCACGATTGCTGTCCTTGATCGCAGGATAAGAGGGCGTAAAATCCCCGACTTTTAGCGGCTCGTTGTCGCAGCAGTTCTAGCAGGTGTGGGGTGGGATTGAGCAAAGCGGGATCAGCCGACTGACCTTTCGCTCCAGATCCTTTCGCTCCAGACAAGGTAATGTTTCCGCTATGGCAGGCATCCAGCCACACAATCTGACTATGGGCATCGCACTCCCCCAGCATTTGCAGCATTTCTTGGAGAGCCAGACCCGTCTGGAGGGCGTTTTGCTTTTGCGTGTCGCTGACACACAGCACGGTTTGACCACTCGCCGGATCAACAATGCCATGTCCTGAAAAGTAGGTGAGAACCGTATCTTTCGGTTTGGCTTCGCTCACCAGTCGCTGCAAACTTGCTTGAATCGTCGCTAAAGTTGCCCTCTCGGATACGAGATCGTGATGAATCAAAAATTCTTTTTGCGGAAAGGGTTGAGTTGCCTCACTCAAGGCTTCTCCCAATCCTTGGCAGTCTAGGGCAGCGTACCGCAACGGAGGCAGCGTGTCATCTTGGTACTGATTGACTCCAATGAGCAGCACCCAGAGCTTTGCCTCACCCGTTTCGAGGGCAGACGCAAACCGACTAGCACCAACACCAACTGGAGGCATATTCTCCTCTACTCAACCCCGTAAACAACACTTCGTCTAAACCGCGATCGGGCGAATCCATTAACATCTAATCGTATTCAGAGGGTGACGTTCTCACAGCCTCTCCATTCAAACAGTAAACCGTACTGCCATTACAGCGTGTTCTTGAATGAATTGAAGCAAACTGTAGCAAAAAATTAAACTTTAAGTTTTTCTTCTCCGATCGCAGGTATTTCTCAAATCACATCTTTGCGTTTTTGCAGGTAGAGCGCGATCGCGACATACACCGCCGCACTTCCTAGTAAAATCATCCAATTCAATCCGAGATTATGCAACGTAGCGTCATAGATGGCGTTCGGCTGAAGGGGTTGAGGAATCGGCGCTTGACCCGGAATCACAATCGGGGCGGGGATCATTTGATTGACATCCACCAGAGCGCCATAAGCACCTACTGACCACCGACTTAACATCAACCAAGATAGCTGAGTTGAGAATCCTTGAAGGTCAAACAGAATCCCGGAAAAAATGAGTTGAGGAATCATGATGAGCGGCAAGGCGTTGTTCGCTTCTGTCTCAGTCTTAACAAACGTTGACAGTAATAATCCCAAGCAAAGACTGCTGAACAACGTGAAAAAGTTCGTGATTCCCAAGCCCAGTACCCAAGAGAACAGATCTGGCTCTGGAGATTTGAAGCCGATCAGCAGAGCTGCCACCATCAGCAGCGTTTGCAAAGCGGCGATCGCGGTGCGAACGAGCAGCTTTGATCCCAAATAGGGCACGATGCCCAAGTTGACTAGTCGTTCGCGGGCATAAATCGCGGATTCTTTAACGATTTCTTGGGCTGACCCCGAAATGCCCACCCAGATTGCAATGCAACCAATCACCAATACCGTTCGCAGGCAAAGAGAAGCGTGCATCGCCTCTTGTGGGGAGAGTTGCAGGAATGGATCTTGGTCATGAATGGCGAGATAAATTAGAGCAATCCCAATCGGCCCCGTCAGTAGGGTTAGACAGAGACTCAAGCGATCGCGCCACACGAGTAGCCCGTAGCGCTGACTCAGCAATCTGAGTTGCTGAAGCGGCGAGCGTCCATGCTGAACAGAGGATCTGTCTTTCTGGCTCGAAGAACGCTTTGATTTCGCGGCTAACGCCAGCTCTAGCTGAGCCGATTGAGTACTGTAAAATTTAGTTGCCCAATGTTGCACCGTCGCCCCAACGTCTTGCTTAGTTTTGCCTTGATCGAGCTTGATGTAGATATCGGCAAAGTATTTCAAATCGGGGGCAGGCATCTCAAAAAAATCGAGCGCCGCTTGTGGCGACCCGAAATAGCACAGTTTTCCGCCGCGTCCCATAAACGCAATGCGATCGCAGACTTCTAGATTTGCTGTCGCGTGAGTCACCAGAATGATCGTGCGTCCCTGATCGGCTAATTCGCGCAACAGAGCCATCATTTCTTTGTCAAGTCCGGGGTCGAGTCCAGATGTAGGTTCGTCGAGAAAGAAGAGTTTTGGATCGGCCAGTAGCTCGACCCCAATGCTGACTCGTTTGCGCTGTCCACCACTCAGATCGCGAATAAAAGTCTGTTTGACGTGATGCAGCTTGACTTGCTCTAGCGTTCGCTGCACGACTTGGTTTACCTTGGTGTCGGGCGGCAGCCGTAGCTTGCAGGCATAGACCAAGACTTCCTCAACCGTGAGGTCGCGATGCACAATGTCATCTTGCGGCACATAGCCTAACTGTGAGCGGTAGAGATCAAAGTGTTGCCGCAGATCATCTCCATTCAAATAAACGGTGCCGGATGTGGTGGGTTCGATTCCCAATAGCGTTTTCATCAGCGTTGATTTTCCGGCTCCGCTACCACCCACTAATGCCACAAGTTGTCCAGGTTCGATCGAGAGCGAAACGTTGTCTAAAATCACTCGTTCGTTTTTGAGCTTATCTGTCACTTTGCGAACGAGTTGAACAGCATCCAGTCGGATTTGATTGCCGCGATCGGCGAGTTCCAACATGCCCCGTTGATAGAGCAACGTAAACGGACCAATGCGGATGCGATCGCCAGATTGCAGTTTTGCAAACCGCTCGACTCGCACTCCATTGACAAAAGTGCCATTCGTGCTGTGATCTTGCAGCGTATAGCCACCATCTGGAGTCTGGTACACCGTGGCATGACGGCGAGACACCACTGGAGAGTCAAGCTTCATGGCTGCATAGCGAGTTGCATCGGGTTCGCGTCCGAGTTCGACGGGCGATCGCAGCGGTTTCAAATCGAGTCGGAGGTTACTAGGCGTCACTGTGGGGCTACTGGCTGGATCAAGATAGGTCAGCAGAATGCGATTGCTTGGATCTTGTCCAATTTCTAATTGCATTCCGTGTTTGAGCAGACAGCCTTGATCCAAAAGGCGAGCGTGATGAATAAAAATGCCGTTTCGACTAGGGGTATTGCCATCCCCGTCATAGATGCGATAGCAATCGCCTTCCCGTTGTAAAATGGCTTGTCGCCGCGATAAAACAGCCCATGTTTGTTCAGGAATTTCTAGATCAGACCACGTGCGATCGCGCCCCAACTGATATTGCTCTTCTTGCAATTGGAATCGTAGAATCTCCCCATGATTATTTAACTCAATAAAGGGCTGAGTTTGGCCGACAATAGTGGTGTGATCTAGGGTGTTTAGCATGACAGCAGATCCAAAAACAATGCATAAACTGGAGGAAGTGAGAAGAGCCTTCTGACGCTCATCAAGCTGCCTCTTATTAGGACATACGATAGAAGCAAGAGCATTATGCATTAGACTTAATCGGAAATAGGCAGTAGTCGAAGCCAGACAACAAGAGGCTTT
>NZ_JCACCM010000133.1:0-15918 GCF_059501405.1 Myxacorys sp. | reverse complement strand
ACAGTTGCCTCATTGCGAATTCCGAATAGTCAAATTCGATTACGCGAACGGTGAGATAAACTTAACTTTAGCCTCAAGGCCTGGAAGCCTGTAGTGATAAGACTGACTTGATGACACGATTTTGTCTCGATGTCATTTAATTTGGCACTGTACATTCGCCATGAATGCCGATGACCTCTTGATCATCGAAACGCTTGCACTTCATCCGGACGTAGGAAAGCTAGACGTTCGCACGTGAAACCGCTACCTTATGGCTACATCGACTTTGAGGGAACCATCATGAAGCTCGAAATTGATTCTGAGCAGGAAGTATGTGCATGGCTTAAGAAAAATGGGCCAGCAGTCTTTCAAGGGCAGGATCTGACGACGTACTCGGATGACATCGCTAAGGGCGATCTCAGCGATTGTGTCTTTATCGGCTGCCGCATGACAGCATCTCTGGCGCAAGCCGCAGTCGCAGCTAGCTGTCTAGTCGTGCCGCCAATCGCTAGCGCCAGCATGCCGTTCGATCCTTTTCGTCCGTTGCTGTATACGCCCGCTGAACTGTATAAGAACTTTGACTATAAAGACCCCGACACATATAAAAAGTGTTTGGACTGGATCATCTACGAGTCGTTTCTGGATCCGAAGTCGAAAGCGGAACGACCTGTAGATGTCGATGTCATTCTGCTCAGACGTCTCCACGATGCGTCGATCGCGGACGCTCTCGACGACTTCATGGATCTGCCTCGGCGGAAACAGTCGGTGGCGATTATGGGCGGACACGATGTCCCGCGTGATCGATCAGTGTTCGCAGACATCGCGTTGCTTGCTCAGAAGCTAGCGCTGCAAGGTTATTTCGTCGTTACGGGCGGTGGACCGGGACTAATGGAGGCTGGCAATCTTGGGGCCTACACGGCAGGCTTCAAAGATCCGGAGGCGGCGCTGAAATCCGTCCTCGTCAAGTTGGCGATGGCACCGACGTACAAAGACGCTGCATGGCTGAGTGTCGCCTTCGAGGCTTGGCAGAGTCTGGGGTCGCCGGATAACGCAGACAAGAGCCAAAATCTCGGCATCCCCACATGGTTCTATGGACATGAGCCGCCAAACGTATTTGCAACGCACATAGCTAAGTACTTCGAGAACAGTGTCCGTGAAGAGGGACTTCTTGCACTGGCACTTGGTGGAATCATATTCGCCGAAGGGAACGGCGGCACCGTTCAAGAAATTTTTCAAGACGCCAATCAGAACTATTACCGCACATACGGAGGCGTAAAAAGTCCTATGATTTTGCTCGGCGTGGACTACTGGAACCCACCAGACATGACGCGGCATAACCCTAAGGATAAACGCAAGAAAGTCTATCCATTGCTCGAGAAGCTGGCGTCTGAGAAAGCTTTCAGTGATTACCTGCTTCTGACCGATGATCTAGAGTCGGTCATCCCGTTCCTTAGGGCACATCCACCTGCGTAAAATCCGCTGACTAACATTACTAACATTACGCGGTTGCAGTTCATCAAATTTGGAGTCAATTCCCTAGCGACAATCGCCATGCTGCTGCGGCATGTGGTCCTCGGCTGACTATTAAATGTCAAGACCATTTCCGGGCCGCGACAGTGACAGGTTCTTGCACTCTTTTGGTGAACGAATGTCGGAATGAGAATCAAATGTCAGAATAGAGAAAAAACGCTTCAGAACATTTGTGGAACTAATCACCGAACTCTTTTTTAATCAAATCTATCTACAACTTTAAGATTACGAACTAGATCGAATTCAAAAGCAAGTGAGAATTGATGTGATATCAATTCAATCTTCGCTAGTCTGTCCGGTTTGTGAGCAGAATGCACAACGGGTACATAGCCACTATGAGCGAACGTTAATAGCAGGGGTTTGAGGCTCCTAAGTTCCAGAGGGTTCAACTGGTACACGCTGATTGAGCCGCTTAACGTTACTTTCTGTTCAAATGCGCCCGCTGGTCCTAGTTGTACAAAGCCGCAATCAAGTTGCAACATCCCCACTCGCTGGGGACGTTGCTGTGGTGTTGGTCTGAGCTACCGGACATACAGGTATGCATTAATTTCGGTGCCGTTAGTTGTCCACTGGAAATCCGTCACCTTGCCCTTGGGGCAAGCCTTCGCGTGTGGCATGCTCCCTGGCATGCCCCCGTTGCCGAACGCCTTAACCCAGGCGCACATGCCGTCGCCTTTGGTGTCCTTCACCCATCCGTCGATAGTGATCTTGTTGCCGTTGCAATGCAGCGACCAAGCAGCCTCGCCGCCATTAACCCTGGACTGGAACGTCTGTCCACAAGTTCCCGCAGACGCTGGACCTGATGGAACCAGACCGAGTGCGAGTGCGCTCATTACGAATGTTCCCAACGCAATTCTGACAACATTATGTTTGCGATTAAATTTTGCACAAATTCCTTTGATGGATTGGGTACTCATGATTTTCTCCTTAGTAAATTGAGACTGCAAAAAAAGCGGTGCTTTTGGTTGTCGAGCCATTGTTGAAAAGATGGCAACGTCAGATGCTGCTTGACTTGGCCGTGTCATCTGTGTTGATGTTAGACATTGTTTTTCCCTTTCAAATTCATTGATGGTCGAGGATATACACGGGCAAGATCGGGAAGTTATGCAAATCCTTCTACGATCTCCTGCGGAGAGCGCACAAATATGACAACGGTAGTGTTGGTCGTCATTGGAAGCAGTCACCTCTGCCACAATCGTTGCAGTTTGTACTTTATTAAGCTGATAGTTGAGCGTTCCACCTTGACCGAGAACTGTTCCATCCTAATTTTTCCAAATGATCGCATTGGAGAGATCGGTGCCTTGTTGATCTTGTGCTTTTGCAGTTAGTGTGATGGCTGCTTGTCCCACCATCTTTGGTATTCCATCAAACTGATACGCGTTGGTTACAGCAATTTGAATTCCATTATTTGAGGCACCATTTTGAGTGCTATTACCTTTAAACGGATCACTGATGCCTAGATGCTTTTGCTATCAATGGCTAACCAGTCTCCTTCACCGAGTGGTATTTGTTCGGCTGTCCACGCATTGAACATTCGCACGACCTGCTCAAAGTCAAGCTGCTCAAATAAGCGGCGAAACGTCGAGTCCGAGGGTAAGCGAGTCACATCGAGACCAAAGCACTCGCTGAGAGCAGCGTAGTGTCGCACACAGAACTCTTCTAGTGCGGTATAACCGTAGCACTCGCTCATGGTACCGAGAATCGCTAACAGTACCATCAGCCAGAGCGGGTAACGTTGCCCACGGGGAGCATGGTAATCTTCAATCTGTTTGAGATGGTCAATCAGACTCATGAGCGTGAGCAGAGTGCAACTATTTCAGTCTAATTTCTCTACCTTTACCACGAATTAGCTCTACTCAAGGGAAGTACGATTACCTGGTGGGGACGACACCAATGGAGCATCGAAAGCTTTTTCAAAACAGCAAAACACTGCTTTGGCTTACACCGTTTTGGTCAGCAGGATCAACAACTTTACTTAAGAATCCTTCATCGACGTAAGAACTTTGATAAAAACTAGTGAAGCTTTTCTTAAAACATTAAGCTAAATAATGAATTTTCTGCTAACTTCAAATGAACGTTTCCACCGAAAGCGAATGGAGTATTGCTTCGCTAAGCCTGCCTGCTCTGTAGTTTGACCTCATTCAACAGCACCTGCAGACGCTATGTTTTCTGCATATAGCGAACTGTAAGGTATGGACTCACAGAGATTCAGTAATCCTCAAGATAATGCTAATAGAGGTAACACGTAGTGAACGACCAGTCCCCATTACAGCCACCTGTTTACATTGATAGTCCATTGGCTAAATACTGGGATGAATCAGTCTCGAAGCTTGCTGCTATTGAATATCGTGAGATACAGGACGAACTACGAGAGCGGCACCGAATTTATTCCTTACTTCTTATGGCATTGGTGCATCAAAACTGGAATGGGAACAAACGTAAAAATGAAGGCGAGTATCCATGGCGCGAGAAGCAACGACTGGCGAATGATACATATCGCGGAGGTGATTACTATGGACACAATATTGGAAGCCTTGCTGTTGATGGCATAGGTGAAATCATTGATTTTGATTTCAATCACAATGATCTCTTCAATAGCTCAGTTGAGCATGCTGAATCAAGACTGATTCGACGGGTCTTTAGCTTAACTCAAATTTATGATAATTGGGAAACACGTGAACCGAAGGATCTGCCGCGTTCAACAGGTTACTCAACCGTCCTCAGCTCGGTAACAATTTATACTTCTCTTGAATCTTGTTCTCAGTGTGCGGGAATTATGGCACTAGGAAGAGTTAAGGATGTTGTTTACTTACAGCGCGATCCTAGTATGTATTTAATTGGCAACATACTCTACAACCTTACCGAGAACGACCTGAAAGCGCCATACCCAATAGCTGCAGAGAACTTTGGATTTGAGTACTTCGAACGCTTGAATAATAGCTATGCTGAATTTAAAAGAGAAGTAAAGAATAAGCCTTTCCACATATTATCAGGTAAGAAAGATGATAAATCTCCCTCAATTACTTCATTCCTCTGCACTGATAATGCCCTCGCTATATATGAGGATGCAGCAAAAGAGTTCCTCTCCTATCAAACGAACTATCGTGATTACAAGTCTCAGGATACAGCACAGCCTGAATCTAAAGTATTGACTAATGAGCAGTGCTTAATACATGCGAAACGTTTTTTTGACTACGCAATTAGCAGTGGTCAGCGTGGCACACCTCATAAGCTCTAACTGATTTACTGGGCATTGGTTTCTAAACAGTGATAATTTGGTTTGCCGAGCCAGAAAATCGTGAGGCAGTGCTTGCCACTTAATCCCATTATCAGCCACATAGATCAGGGCGTTGATAACTTTTCGTAACTCGACTTCGTGCGTGCCCCGACACTCTTTTCAGCGGGCAGCAGTGGTTGAAGGATTGCCCACTATGCCTCACTCAGATCGCTTGGATAGGAGTTTCGACTCATTTGATGAACCACTGGCTACGCTTCTATTTCCGCACGAGATCTGTCTACTTTTACTCCTCGTCACTTTTCTTTAGAAACAGCTTCTTACTGAATGTGAGATCTAGAAAAAATATAGAGTTTTGCCGAAGAGTTATAAAAGCTGTTGCTATATAGAGCAAGAGTGTTCTGGGAAGATTGCCCTGTCTGACCCTCCCAACAGCTGGGAGGAATACTCTTGCTCTATCAACAGTAGGAATGGCAAACCTGTGATATCTCTATTGAATTCAATTTTTCACAACCAAGGAAAAATGATCATTCGTTCTATTTGTAAAGCCATACAGACACTATGGCTAGTTGCCTTGCTTGTATTTTGCCTTCCCTCAGGTGTTGCTTACAGTGCGGTAACTACATCTTTAGTAGGGGGCCCTTCTCAAATAACGATCGCTACTTTCAATGTTGAAAATCTAGATCCTAAAAAAGAAAGTGTTTCCAAAGTTGATGGAAACACACCTAGGAATGTCGATGATGATGTCAAAGATGGTAAGTTTGCAGCTTTAGCAGGTCAAATCGTTACGAACCTTCAAGCACCAGATATTATCGCTTTGCAGGAAGTGCAAGACAACGATGGAGCTGAATTGAGTTCCGAGGTTAATGCCAGCCTGACTGCTAGCACCCTGATTAAAGCAATTGGCTCTGTAGGAGGTCCAACCTATGAATACCGGGAAATTGCTCCCAAGAACGGGCAGGATGGAGGGCAACCCGGTGGCAACATCCGAGTAGGATTTCTATTCAATCCTCAACGGGTGAAGCTACAGAAAGTTGAACGTTTTGCTGATGATCCAGCTTTTGCTGAGAGCCGCAAACCATTAGTGGGTGAATTTTTGTTCAACAATACTCCTATCACCCTAGTCAACAACCACTTTGCTTCTAAGAATGGGGGAACTGCTTCCAATACCCAACGAAAAAACCAAGCAATCATTGTCAACAAATTTGTCGTCGATCAGCTGAAAACTGTCCCAAGCGCCAATATCGTTGTTCTTGGTGATCTCAATGATACTCCAGCCTCCCCGCCTATTAAGACCCTTCAAGGGAGCGAGCTGAAAAATTTGGTAGACAATATTCCATTAACAGATCGTTTCTCCTTTGTCTTTAGAGGCAGTAAGGAGCAAATTGACCAGATTTTGGTGACTCCAAATCTGTTCAGCAAGGGACAGCCCGAGATAGACGCCGTTCATGTTAATGCAGGCATCTCTGGATCAGCTAGCGATCATGACCCTGTGATTGCTCGATTTACTGTATCTACCCTAGGGACAGCAGCCCCTGCCTCACCAGTCCCAGCTGTTCCGCCTAAACCAGTGGCTACCTCAAGCCCGATCCTTCCTAGTCTTGACGGGAAGGGCTTACTGGAAGAGCTAGACAAGCTGTATTCTCCTCGTACTCCCCTTGGATATGGTACTGCCCGTGAGTTACTCTACACCGAAATCGATAACCAAGGGGGTATCGTCACGGATATCTACGGTGGCTATAGCGTTCCAATCAGTAAAAGCTCCACCAAGGCAAAAGACGAAGCTACACAAAAAGGCATCAATGCAGAACATGTTTGGCCCCAAAGCATGGGGGCTCAAGGACCAGCAAAAAGTGATCTGCACAACCTTTTTGCCTCACGGCAAGAGATCAACAGTGATCGGTCAAACTTTCCATTCGCAGAGATTCCTGATAATCAAACCACGTCTTGGTACCTCGATGATGATGAATTACCTGTCAAGCCCAGTTCTACAGAGATAGACAAGTACAGTGAATTCAAACGGGGTTCCTTTGAACCGCGGGAGGCGAAGAAAGGAGATATTGCTCGGGTTATGTTTTATTTCCGCACAGTCTATCCCGAACTAGCTAAAGCTAGCTTCTTTGAGGACCAGAGAGATATTCTCTGTAAGTGGCAAGCTGCTGATCCGATTGACGCGACTGAGGTAGCCCGCAGCCGGGCAATCGCCCTAACCCTCCAAGGCAATGAAAACCCCTTCGTGTTAGATGCGACTTTGCCAAAGCGTACCTACTGCGACTAAAAGTACAGGAGGCACCAAGCTCCCCAAGAATTTGGTGCCTCTATTCTGGGAAATCAAGCAAATGTATTTTTCAACAGTAGTGGAAGTTGCAATTGGTCTCATTACCATCTATTTAGTTTTGAGCTTATTAGTATCTGAGATTCAGGAGTTGCTGTCCACCATTCTTCAATGGCGCGCTCGTAATCTAAAGACTGCGATCGTCAATCTTCTCTCTGGCAATCCAAAATCGCTCGAGGGACTAAACTTAGTCAATTCGCTCTACCAGCATCCATTGATTCAGTCTCTACATCAACGAGCAGCTTGGAGAACAAAAACCTCCGTTGGACCTTCCTACTTACCTTCAGATGCTTTTGCTATAGCTCTTTTGTTTGTTCTTAGCCAACTAAATGGGCAAGAACTGACTTTTGGAGAAGATGCAGATCAATTGCTTATAAAACTAGAACAGGCAAAGTCAAGTCAACAACTACCCGAACAGCTGATAGAGAATCTACAGCTGCTTCTAGTTAAAGCCAAGTCAAGTCTTAAGGAGGGAGAAGATGTCTGGCAAAAGTTCAAAGAGGAGATCAGTCTTTGGTTTGACCAATCTATGGAGAGAGCAAGTGGAGTTTATACCCGAAATACTAGGGGGTTATGTTTTGTTCTCGGGCTAGTCCTTTCATTCTTGGTGAATGCCAATTCAATTCACATTGTGCAAGCACTTTCCCAAGACAGAATTCTTCAGTCAACTCTCTCAAATTTAGCCAGCCAAGTTGTCGCTGATAACACTTTCTGCTTTACCAGTAGCGCTGCAGAGAAGGAATGTATGAACAATTTGAAAGAACAGGTAAATACTTTGTTGACTGATATACCTGCCTTGCCTCTGGGTAGAAGTGGAACATTTCCAGCAAATCTTTTTGTGGATCTATCCTGGGAACAATTAGTTGGTTGGTTGCTGACAGGAGTTGCCGTATCCAGGGGAGCAGCCTTTTGGTTCGATTTTCTTACTAAAGTTGTTGGTTTCCGAAACACAGGAGCGAAACCATCAAGCTAGAAGATATTTGCGAGATCATTCAGAGTAACTAGGGATTTACTGTCCCCACAAATTTCTTCAGTAGAAAGAGCTGATGGGCAATGGTTGCTTTTACCCACACACGGTGTATGTAGAAACAGGCCTCTAATCATCCCCTCTCAACTCACAGATTATTCTATAGAATCCTGAATTCTCTAGACGAAAAGTCGTTGTTAATCGCTTTGAATGTATTCTCGGAAAGTCTCGGCTCTTGCTCATTATAGACTCGTACCCACTGGCGTAATTGATTGTGCACTCGCACTCCTGTCTCCTTGATGTGCCAGCTGCGGAAGTTAGGTATACATCACCTGGGGATATTGTCGGATAGCAGTCGCCAGCGACAATCCTCGTTCAGCCTATAGAACATAGCCTTGAGGACTTTATACATATCGGTAGTGCTCAAGATGTAATGATAGAGACGTAGGACTTCTTGCTGATGTTTTTTCTCATGCCTGCCTACCCAATTTGTGCATCTTCTCAAACGGTCAAGAATGGTCGTATCCATAACGGCAAACAGCGGTTCAAATGCCATGCCTGCGGACGACAGTTTGTCGAACAACCGACTAAAAAAGTAATTGACCGACCAATGCGTGAACTGATTGACCGATTGCTTCTAGAACGTATCTCTCTGGCTAGAATCGCTCGTGCTGTGCAGGTTTCTGAACAATGGCTGCAATATCTGTCAATGAGAAATATGCCCAGGAACCCCGGCAAGTGCAGGTGAGTTCCAAAAAAAGGGGAGGTTAACGATTCAATGTGATGAGTTGTGGTCGTTTGTGGACAACAAAGGTAACAAACAATGGGTTTGGTTGGCTCTCAATGCCGACACTCGTGAGATTGTAGGGATTTATATCGGTGCACGCGATGAAGCCGCAGCCCGCCAACTTTGGCAATCCTTGCCTCCGATTTACCGCCAGTGCGCGGTCATCTACACCGATTTTTGGGCAGCGTATCAAGCCGTTCTACCGAGCAAGCGTCATCGAACCGTGGGCAAAGAAACTGGCAAGACCAGCTATATTGAGCGATTCAACAATACGTTGAGACAATGGGTGTCTCGGCTTTTGCGAAGGACTTTGTCCTTCGCAAAATCGTTGGAGAATTATATTGGGGCTATTTGGTATTTCATTCATCACTACAATGCTTCATTAATTGTGTAGCACTACCCATTTGTCACTAAAAAGTATTTGCGACACAATCCAATTTTGCATTAAATGACTAAATGTTGCATTAGATGAAAAGTTCTGGGCTAAATATTGCATTTTCCAAATCGTGAGGTTTTAATGAGATGAATCGGAATGAACGTCACCGTCGCAAGCGGACGGTGTATCACTTCGCTCCACTCGCACGCTTCGCGGCTCGACTTCGCTCAACAGCACCCTTCAGACGCTGTGTTTCCCAAACGCAAGAAGCTGCGGGGAATCAGATCCGAAGAGGTTGAATGACGGCAGTGCGAGCGGCTAACGCACCGATGCCTTGGGAGATTGCTTTAGCGGTTACACGTCGATTACAAAGGTGAAAGGAATGAGGGAAGCTTCAGGTCCACTACTTAACCCCGAACTTGATCGCTCGCTGCGGGATTTGCTGCGCGAAGTCCCACATTTCCCGATCGAGGGCATCCTCTTCAAGGATCTCGCTCCCTTGTTGGCGCAGAGAGGTGCCCTGACCGAGGCAGTGTCTGCGCTTGAACCGCTAATCGCTCCACTCGACGTCGAAGCAATTCTAGCAATCGATGCGCGCGGGTTCATTCTTGGCGCGGCAATGGCCGATCGCCTACGTGCTGGACTCGTCATGGTCCGCAAACCGGGCAAATTGCCCGGCGAAGTTCAGTCTTTCGACTATACTTGCGAGTACTGTACGGGTCGGTTGGAGATCACGACTGGGGCAGTTACACCTAATCTACGATGTCTTGTGATTGATGATTTGCTCGCTACTGGCGGGACCGCACGGGCGACGGCGGATTTTATCATTTCGCAGCGCGGCATCGTTGTCGGATTCGCATTTATGCTAGAGATTGGGGTACTCAAAGGCCGCGATCAACTTGTCGAAGCTCCGGTAATAAGTCTAATTCGATGTTAGTAAGTCTAATTCGATGTTAGAGGGAGGAAATATGGGCGCCTTAGAATGGCTACCTGCAAGTCAAGGCAATCACACCGTTCGCAAATCCTTGCAAGATTTGGTGAGGCGCGAAGGTGCGAAGCGGTATGCGTCACAAGACGAGCTAAAAACCATCTACTTGTTTTTAACGCGCAAGTGCAACCTCGGATGCCAGCATTGCTACATTGAGGGAGTCGGGCCGAAAGCCAAAGGAGTCGACTTCGACCTAGCAACCATCCGCGGCCTCATTGAACAAGCTCGCCCTCATGGCCTCCGCAAGGTCAAAGTTTCAGGTGGTGAGCCGATGGTCCACAAGGACTTTATGGCCGTGATGGAATATCTTGGTTCGTGTGGGCTGCAGGAACTTGTGCTGGAGACGAACGGAACACTCTTCAATGATCAGACCATCGAGCGCCTGTCTCGACTGCCGAATTTAACCATCTTTCTGAGTTTGGATCACTATCAAGAAGATGCCCACGATATGTTCCGTGGCAAGTCGGGAAGTTACGCCAAAACGACGGCCGTCCTCCGCGCGCTGGGTGAGACGAACATCCAGACTGTGGTGACGACCACAGCTTATCGCAACAACTATAGCAGTGTTTTGCAGATAATCGACTTAGTCCTGGGCTGGGGCATCAAAAAGCACCGAACCCTTCTTAATATTCATCCGAGCGGAACTGCCCGGCAGCATGAGAGCAATGCCATAACCCTGGATGAATGCGAACTGCTTATCGGCAGTCTGCTTAAATCGCCACACTTTGAGACGGGACGCGCCTACATGACGCTTCCTCCTGCACTTATGCCGCTCAAGTACCTTACAGGCGTGCATACCTGTGGGTGGGGTGACAATGTCCTCGGTATCCTATCCAACGGCGAAGTGTCGATGTGTAGTGCCTCTTACGATGACCCCGAGATGATAGGTGGAAATGCGTTTGAGATGCCGTTGATGGATATCTGGCGCAACAGCCCCTTCTTCCATGAGCTCCGCAGTATCGGTGACGGCGATGTCAAAGGTGTATGCGGCAATTGCGTCTTCTACTCTGTTTGTCGAGGCGTCTGCAAGATGAGTAGCTGGTCGCACTACGGCGAGAAGAATGCCCCCTATCCGTTGTGCCAAGAGGTTTACAATAGCGGCGGCTTTCCGGAGTATGCATTGGTGGATCCCGATCTGGATTGCACCTATCGGAAGGGCACAATTCCCGCGCATCGCCAGTTAGAATCGGAGGCTGCAGCAAAATGAGCAAGGCATTTAAGGGGGCGTCACAGGCTGCCCATTCACTCGTGCAGGTGGCGCAACACTCGGGCAACGCCCAGGTCGCTCAGCAGGCGCAAATTGTTGCCAAAATGGTTCAAGATCTAGCGCGTCTCGAGCGCAGCTTCGAGGCGGCAGGGCAGCAATTGTCTGCTGCGCTCTTTAAGCTAGAGAAGTCCATCAAGGCTAGCAGCTTCGGAACAACCCCTGCGCGCGGCGAACCGAAGGGATACTATGTCCAAATGGTGGGCGGGCAGCCGATGCATCGCGGAGGACCCCGCGCCGCTGATACGGGCCTTGTCGGTCAGGGATACTATGTCCAAATGGTGGGCAGGCAGCCGACGCATCGCGGAGGACCCCGCGCCGCTGATACGGGCCTTGTCGGTCGACGCATCGGCCGTGGACCTGTTCACATGGGCTCAACTGGAGGAAGCGGTGGTCAATCAACAAAGGCGCTAAGCGCCGCGTTCTCCCGGCTCTTGGCAGCCCAAACGCAACTTCAGCAGCTCCGAGCAGACATCGAGCTGCTGAAGAGTCGCAGATAGCATCTATTAACGATTGAGGTGGTGGGATGACAAGAGCTAGGCTATTCGGCTATTCTGTTGATGAGGATGATGGAAAGCTCCTTATCACAATCGATGGGTTATTGGCAGAAACCGCGATACGACAGATTCGAGATAACGCTCAGACTGGAAAAGGCGGTCAACTTCTGTCGCAATTGCTACCTATTTCTTCAGTTCACAAACTAATGTCCGTAGAAGAAAAGCCACAAGACGAGGTCCTTACCCTTGAGCAGATCCTCGGACAGAATGTTGATCAAAGCTTCTCAGCGTTCGAGGAGCAGCTGGCTGACCTGAAGGCCTCGATTTCAACTCTCAACAGCCCAGAGGGCGCGACGGAAGAGTAAGAATCTGCGCATGGGGACACTCCAAAATGCTTCGTCTATCACGAGAAGACTCGCTGCTGCTCCTCACAAGTAGGGCCTTCCTGCAGCCCCACGATGACGAGCGGATTGGATCGTTAGCCAAAGAGGAAATTAATTGGGCATACGTGACCTGGCGGGCCGAGAATAATCGCACGATCCCCCTAGTCGAGTACCATCTCCGCCGCCTTGGCATTCTAGACACGCTTCCGACCGGGGCAAAAGCATACATACAGCGCTGGACCACAATGTCACGGGTAAGGTCTGTGCTTGAGTTCCGGAATCTGTTGGCAATTATGGACGCGCTTGATCAGGCGGGCATTGCATATTTCTTGGTTAAGGGACCAGATCTCGCGCTACTTTACTATCCGGACCCGCTGCTGCGACCGATGACTGACGTCGATATCATGGTCAGACCTGCGGATGCGCATCGAGTGCAGAAGCTCATGTTTGAAATCGGGTATCGGCACGGGATATTCGACCCTACAAACGGGCATTGGACAGATGAAGAGAAGCCGATCGGTCCGGCAACGTTTCGTGATACTTACGCTTTGCCAGTTTTTGCACGAATCGAAAAAGTCGAATCGCCTTTTGCATCCAGTGATCTGCCCACTAAGCTCCGCTACAGGCATGTGAAATCTTTCGTCGATTCGCGGCAGGTGATGCACATGCCAATTTTTATTGATATACACGTTAATCTATCCGTCGGCATCGACGAGGAGGATATCTGGTCGGGCGTCCAATTAGCGAATACGCTCGGTCGCGTAGTGCGGGTACAGTCGCCGACCGGAGCGGTTTGGTTTTTGGCTGCTAGACTCTACCACGAGGCCTTCCTCTACAACTCGCTCAGGCTAATTATGTTAGGGGATCTTCACGCAGTATTACATCGACAGTTAGCCAATGTAAATTGGGGGGAAGTTGCCGCGATCGCTTACAAGTATGAAATGCGTCCCGCTCTATATTATGTTTTGTCACAGGTTCGGCGCATCTGTGACATAGACGTTCCACCAGCTTTCCTTGAAATGATTCGACCTGATCAAACCGAGATTCCACTCCAGCACGATTGGGGCGATATAATGCCAAAGCTATTCTCGATCCCTTTTATCAACGAAATTACCCTAGCCTAAGCTTGTTGAGCGAACGATGGATGTTCAAGGACTGATTGTAACCGCTCCTCGTCGCGTTTCGAAGCAACGTCTATCGGTTCCTGAGCCGGTTGCTACTGATCTCGTTGTACGCGTCGAATTTTGCGGGCTTTGCACGCCAGAACAACGGGTGTACCGGGGCACTCGGGCCACCTACCCGTATTGGGGGGGGCATGAACTGGCAGGGGTTGTGGAAGCGGCTCCCTATTCCCCGGCAGACTTCAAGGTCGGCGATCGCGTCGCGGTGCTGCTTATGCAACGCTGTGGAGTTTGTCATGCATGCCGCAAAGGTTTCGATAATCATTGTGCCTACCTCCACACCGGATCGCGGCCAGGATTGCCGATCGGCCCCGGAGGCCTAGTCGACCGAATCATTGTCCCATCATATAAGGCCTTCCGGGTACCTCAGCTACTATCGGCGGAAAAGGCTGCTCTAATTGAGCCAGTCGCCTGCGTGCTGCGGAGTATCGAGCGAGCGCGACCTCGTGCTGGTGAACAGGCGGCGGTTATCGGGGGCGGCACGATGGGCTTGCTTCACACTGCTTTGCTAACCCGAAAGGGCTGCCGCGTTTTCTTGTTTGACGACGATGAAGCCACCTATTCTCAAGGCATAGCAGCTGGTGCCGTATCGTGCGAAGCGCTGAGTGCAGTTGAGGACACGCAGAAGCAGAACGCGTGGACGGACGGCTGGGGTTTCGATCTTGTTGCCTGTACGCGATTTGGGGCCCGCGCAGTTACGTTAGCTCTCAGCGCGCTGGCGCGCGGCGGTCGGATTGTACTATACCAATCGATTACAGATAACGACGACGTCCGGATCGGTGCCAACCTTGTGCACTACCGGGAAATAGAAATAATTGGGACGGTTGCGCAAAGCGCCGCCAATGTTTCTGCTGC
Organism: Myxacorys sp.; assembly: GCF_059501405.1. Taxonomy (NCBI): domain Bacteria; kingdom Bacillati; phylum Cyanobacteriota; class Cyanophyceae; order Leptolyngbyales; family Leptolyngbyaceae; genus Myxacorys; species Myxacorys sp. Next base: position 1,541 of record NZ_JCACCM010000133.1, on the reverse strand, counting down.
TGTTGCCCTCATGGCTCACGATCACTTTTTTCTCGACATACTGCGCACAGAGATCATACCGGCATCTCGGGCTGAGGATGCCTTTGAGGCGGCACTAAGCCCTCAGGTAAACCGAGTACTTATCGACCTTCGATCAACATTTGTCTAGCGCGACCTCAGAGGCAAGCCGCAATATCTCCTGCAATTGAAACTATTTCCACATTTTTCGGAAAGATGCGCGAGCCAGTGCTGTCGCTAACTATCACCCGTTCGACACTTGAGGTGCATAGCCGAGCCACGGCGTCAGGTGTGAACAAGGCATGGGCTACAGCCAGACAAACGCTAGTTGCGCCACGCGACTTTAGAAGGTCAGCTGCTGATAGCAACGTTTGCCCAGTGTTAACCTCGTCATCAATAAGCAATGCCGCGCGACCAGCGACCTCGCCCAATACCTCTACACCTTTTCGGATATCGTTCTCGCGATGCTTACGTAAGACCGCTACGGGACAGCGTAGCGCAATAGCAAGCCGCTCGGCCCGCTTGGCTCCGCCAAGATCCGGCGATACGACGACCAGATTTTCAGGCGGTACATCGCTCAGGTGACGCGCTAGTGCCGGGACGAAGTCAATGTTCGTTACTGGACAGCGAAAGAAACCTGAAATCTGGGGTGCATGCATTTCGACCGTGACCAAACGGGAAAGCCCGGCATGTTCCATTAGAGAAGCAAGCAAGCGTGCTGGCACTGGTGCTCCAGTTGCTGCAGGCCGGTCTGAGCGAGAATAAGGCAAGTGCGGCAACACGGCTGTTAATCGCTGTGCACCGGCCGCGCGCAGGAGGTCGAGTGCTAGCAGCAATTCAAAAAGTCTGTCGTGAACGCAATCCGCAAATACCTGGAACAGAACAACGTCAGTGTGGGAGCCGGTGAAGCGAACTTCAATTTGTCCATTGCTGAATGTTTGAGTCTGCAACTTCGTGGCCGCGGCGCCACGAAGCTCGCGCACTACAGCATTGGCCAACGGCATCGCAGTTTCAGTAGCGACGATCTGCATTTGGGTTCATTTCACTCCGTCGTGCCCCGCTCAATGGGGCGGTACTATGAACTTTACAGGTGCCTGAACCTGACCTAGCCCGGCATAGGGAGCCGCTGAGAAAGTGAGTTTCCAGCCTGGCTTCTATCATCGTACAGGGTGATGGACTAACGGGCGCATTCGATAGGGTTATGCTTTGATTTGGTGTATGGAAAATAAGGAGAAAAAAGGTGTATCCTGCTGAAAGTGCAAAAATCAGACCAGGAATACATCATAAACAACGATAACGTGATTGATTTTAAAACCTCAGAGTCAACAGAAATGTTTACATATGTGCTAACAGAATTAGTACGACAGGGCGCACAGCAAATTATTGCGCACGCAGTCGAAGCAGAATTTCTGGTTGTGTCGCAAGTGCGCCGAGCAAAGCTCGGCTTTGTCTATCAGGTGCAAGTCCTGATTCTGGAAGCTCTGGCAAAGCACCAGGTACCGAGTGTTGCGTGAACACTGGTAACAGTGTTGGCGAAGCGTACA
>NZ_JCACCM010000132.1:0-16263 GCF_059501405.1 Myxacorys sp. | reverse complement strand
ATGGAGACTGTTCTCAGCCAGGCTGCGTCCTAACTTCTGTGTCTACAGCTATAAAACCAGGAAGGATCAAATTTCTTTCCTGGTTTTATCGAACACTGTTTTTATTGAACAAAGACAACTTGAACAAAAACAACCGATTTCATGACAGATCTAAAGTCACGCCTTTGGTTTACCGACCAATGCCGACACATCGGAAGCCTGCTGCTTCTAACGCAGAGCAGTCGAGGAAGTTCCGTCCATCAATCAAAATAGGGCTGTGCATTAGCGTTGCCATCTTGCCGAAGTCAAGCGTTTGAAACTGTTGCCATTCGGTGACGAGGACAAGCGCATCACAGCCATCCGCTAGCCGTTCTGCATCAGTTTCAACAATGACATCGGATAAGCCGTGGCGCATTCCACTTTGAGAAATGATAGGGTCGTAGGCTTTCACTTTGGCTCCCAACCGCACTAAGTTTTCAATCATGCTGAGGGCGGGTGCATCGCGCAGGTCATCCGTATCCGGCTTGAAGGTTAGCCCCAACAGTCCTACCGTCTTGCCTTTTAAGATCTTGAGAACTTGCTGCAATTTCTCAATTACAATGAGACGCTGACGCTGATTGACACTAACTGCCGCCTTGAGAAGTTGAGACTCGTAGCCGTAATCGTCGGCGGTGTGAATCAAAGCAGAAACGTCTTTCGGGAAGCAAGAGCCACCCCAACCCAGTCCAGGCTGCAAGAATTTACTGCCAATTCGCGAATCCAAGCCAATCCCTTTCGCGACTTGCATTACGTCTGCACCAACGCGATCGCAGATGTTTGCTACTTCATTGATAAAGCTGATTTTCGTGGCTAAGAACGCATTCGCCGCGTACTTAATCATTTCTGCCGAGCTAATATCGGTTACAAGCACCGGAACAGCAGGGGCAGACGGATCTTCTGCAAACTGACGGCTCACAATGGGAGCATAGAGTTCTTGCATCAACGCGATCGCGCGATCGCTGCTGCTGCCCAGCACAATTCGATCCGGATTAAAGGTATCGTAAACGGCTGACCCTTCCCGCAAAAATTCAGGATTGCTGACGACATCAAAATCATATTCCCCGACAAGGGCAGTGGTTGTCATGCCCGTATCGCTGCCGCCAACACCCGCTAGAATGGGTTGAGCTTCAGACTTTTGGCGCTCAGCCACACCATCGAGAACAATCATTCTGACCCAATCACCCGACCCAATTGGTACGGTTGATTTGTTGACAATTACTTTGTAGCCGCCACTGAGATTCGAGCCGATCCCCCGAGCCACCGCTTCTACGTACCGAGTATCGCTCTCACCATTTGGCAGAGCGGGTGTCCCCACTGCGATAAAGAGTACCTGTCCGTGGGCAACCCCAGCGGCAAGATCGGTTGTAAATTCAAGCCGCTGGGCTTGAATGGCAGATTGCATAATGTCTGACAGCCCAGGTTCAAAAATTGGAGACTGCCCCGCCTGCATCAGTTTGACTTTAGCTTCATTATTATCAACGCAAATCACATGATGACCCGCATGAGCTAAAGAAGCACCAGTGACCAAGCCAACGTATCCCGTACCAATGACACAAACACGCATGAGAACTCCTTAAAAAATAGGTGAAACGATCGCGGGAGCAGCGAGTACTTTGAAAGATCGCTCTCTTTACCCGTGAATGATTTGAGCGTGAAGGAACTTTCTTCAACCAACCGTTAAGTTAAGGTTCCCCCTGATGACCAGCTCGCGAGCACTGCCGTTAGAGACGAGCTACCGACTCAGGTTGTGGTGAAGTCGGTGTGACGCGATCGCGGAAGTCAGCGATCGTTCGCTCTAACCCTTCCTGAAGCGGAATGGTCGGTTCCCAGCCCAACTGCGTTTTGGCGCGAGTGATATCAGGCTTGCGGCGGCGGGGATCGTCTTGAGGTAACGGTTCAAACTTCACCGATGTGCCTGGATTGATCATCTGTTGAATCGTTTGAGCCAGTTCTAGAATGGTGTACTCGCCCGGATTGCCCAAATTTATAGGACCAATGGAGTTGCCGTTCATCAGACGCATCAGTCCCTCGACCAAGTCTGAGACGTAGCAGAAACTGCGCGTTTGAGAGCCATCCCCGTAAACGGTGAGCGCCTCTCCTCGCAAGGCTTGCACAATTAGATTGCTCACGACTCGTCCATCGTTTTCGAGCATCCGAGGACCGTAAGTGTTGAAGATTCGCGCAACCCGAATGTCTACATCATTCTGGCGGTGATAGTCAAATGCCAACGTTTCGGCAACACGCTTTCCTTCGTCGTAGCAACTGCGGATACCAATCGGGTTGACATTGCCCCGATACTCTTCTGGTTGGGGATGTACTTCTGGATCGCCGTACACCTCAGAAGTAGACGCTAAGAGAAACCGAGCCTTGACCCGCTTTGCAAGCCCTAGCATGTTGAGCGTGCCCATCACATTCGTTTTGATGGTTTTAACCGGATTGTACTGGTAATGCACTGGCGAGGCAGGACAGGCCAAATGATAAACTTGATCGACTTCGAGCCGAATCGGTTCTGTGATGTCGTGGCGAATCAGTTCAAAGTTGTGATGCCCCATCCATTGCTGGAGGTTGCGTTTGTGCCCAGTGTAGAAGTTGTCGAGGCAAACAACGTCGTGCCCCTGCTGCATAAGGCGGTCAATGAGATGGGAGCCAATAAACCCCGCACCACCAGTAACAAGAATTCGCATAGGTCTAAAAAATCCGCAGTTAGAGTTGCAAACGGGCAAGGGAAAGGAACGTTGATTAGAAGGTTGCTTGATAATGCCTTGCTTGCCAAAAGTGTACCCAGGAGGCAATCATGGATCACGAAGCGCCCATACTAAAGCAAGTTCGGCCGTGAGAGAGAAGCGCGGCTAACAGACTTAACTTTGTTTCAAAAATTTAGCAAAATTACTGAAAGCCAACTTCTAACAATTAAAGTTTTCATGAAAACTTTAAAGCATCTGTGCAATATTACTTATTCTTATAGGTTTTGATAAATTCATCCATTTTTGATAAAAAGCCCCTCTTTAACGTTAAAGAGGGGCTTCAAAGGAAATCGATTCAGAAGGTGAGCCGAGCTTTACCCTTGTTCGTTTGAAAGGCGTAGTACTGCCATAAATGCCTCTTGTGGAACATCAACCGTTCCGATCGCTTTCATTCGCTTCTTGCCTTTTGCCTGCTTCTGCAACAGCTTCTTCTTTCGAGAAATATCACCACCGTAGCACTTGGCGAGAACGTCCTTGCGAATGGCAGAGATATGTTCGCTGGCAATTACCTTACTGCCGATCGCGGCTTGAATTGGAATCTTAAACTGGTGACGCGGAATCAGTTCTTTAAGCTTTTCGGTGAGGGCACGTCCAACTCCATAGGCTTTATCGCGGTGAACAATTGTTGCCAATGGATCAACCGGATCACCATTAATCAGGATATCGAGCCGGACTAACGCATTCTCGCGATCGCCAATCAGTTGATATTCCATGCTGGCATAGCCGCGCGACCGCGACTTCATCTGATCGAAGAAATCGGTCACGACTTCAGCTAGGGGCATCTCATAAATCAGCGTTGTCCGCCCGGGCGTCAGATACTTCATGTCTTTGAAGATGCCACGCCGAGTTTGACACAGTTCCATCAAGGTTCCGACGTAGGTTTCGGGCGTAATGATATCTAGCTTCACATAAGGTTCTTCAATTTTCTCGCGCTCTTGAGGAGGAGGCAGCTTGCTAGGATTGTCAATGTAAATGACATCACCTTTGATCGTCGTCACTCGGTAGACTACTGACGGAGCGGTAATGATCAAATCTAGGTTGTACTCACGCTCTAGGCGTTCTTGAACAATTTCCATGTGCAGCAACCCTAAGAAACCGCACCGAAAGCCAAATCCCATCGCGCTAGATGTTTCTGGCTCGTAGTTCAGCGAAGCATCATTGAGCTTGAGCTTTTCTAAAGCATCTCGCAGATCGGCAAACTGATCCGCATCGGTGGGAAACATGCCGCAGAACACCATTGGCTTTGCTTCGATATATCCCGGTAATGCCTCTGTTGCTGGCTTTTGAGACAACGTGATCGTGTCACCGACGCGGGCATCTTCTACCGCTTTAATCGAGGCTGCGAGATAGCCAACTTCCCCAGCGTGCAAATCAGTCACCTGGACTTGATTGGGAGACAGAACGCCCAGTTCATCAATTTCGTATTCTTTTTTCGATGCCATTAGGCGGATGCGATCGCCCTTCTTCAGCCGACCGTCCATCACTCGAAAGTAAACAATCACTCCACGATAGGCATCATAGTAGCTGTCAAAAATTAGGGCGCGAAGTGGCTGATCAACAGTATCTTTGGGCGGTGGGACAAGGTGGACGATCTCTTCTAAGATCTCTGGAACGCCGATCCCTTCTTTGGCGGATGCCAGGATGGCTTGACTGCAATCGAGTCCAACAATTTCTTCGATTTCTTGCTTGACGCGATCGGGCTCGGCTCCAGGCAAATCGATCTTATTGAGCACCGGAATGATTTCGAGATTATGCTCTAGCGCGAGGTAGACGTTTGCCAAGGTTTGCGCTTCTACCCCTTGAGACGCATCCACCACCAGCAACGCCCCTTCGCAGGCCGCCAGCGATCGCGAAACTTCGTAGGAAAAATCCACATGTCCTGGTGTGTCGATTAGATTGAGAACATACTCCTCGCCATCTTTCGCGGTGTAACTCATGCGTGCCGCTTGGAGTTTAATGGTGATGCCGCGCTCTCGCTCTAGCTCCATATTGTCGAGGAACTGTTCCTTCATATCCCGTGCGGTCACCGTCCCTGTTTCTTGCAGCAAGCGGTCTGCCAGGGTAGATTTGCCGTGGTCGATGTGAGCAATGATCGAAAAGTTACGGATTCGGTTGACGGGTACGTCAGTCATAAATCGAGGGTTGAGGTAGCGGCGATTAAGAACGGAATGACAACAGCCTAAGCCTAAATGGGTCAGTAATGCCAAGCACCAGAGAATGGCTAGAGTAACCGAGACAAGGAAGCCTACGTTTAAGATATTTTAATGCTTTCTTCAACAAAGTATAGGAGTCTAGAGCGCTATAAAAAACGCCGTGCTTCTTCTGTTCTATTTTGCTCTGATAATGTAGAAACCTGCCAATACAATAATTTATGAAAAGAAGGTTGATTTGTTGAGTACTCTGTAAAAATCAGGTACAGGCCCAATTCAGCGTGTATTCCTCTACCAAACGACCAAATGTACTCAAATAACCTAATGTGGGAGTCAGTGGATGTAGGTTAAGAATAACTAACCCCTTGTTTTAACTTGTACATCACGATGCTGAATCACTTGCCTGCGAGTCGAGTGATGTCTGTCAAAGGAACGGCTCTTCCGTGCTCCCAACCTGCTGTCTTCGCACCTCAGCGTGGGTCTATCCGCGTTTGGGCAATCTTTCACTACAACCCTAAGCTTGATTCCATGAACGACTCTACCTATCCATCTCCCACGTCACCCGAGAAGGTTGAAGTTTCACTCCGGCTTGATCCAGATATACTGGAGCAGCTTCAGCACCTGACTAACGATCCAAGCAAGGTTGTCGAGGTTGCCCTCCGGCAGTGGTTACGCAACGAGTCGCGGCGAGACGAAGAATTCTCCCGCACCTTACCTCGTAATCCACCCGTGCCGCCGCGAGGGGAGTGGAATGACTAACAGGTGATCAACTCGCCCAAGTGAGCAACAGCTTAACTGTATCGGCTTTCGGTCTGCGTCTGGCTATCCAATGGTCACCTCTGTGAACGCCTCAAACTCCGTCTCGAACAATTCTGCTGCATCTTCTCAAGCCGTTCTGCCGTCGGGTGAACCGATTAGTACGTTGTGCAACTCTGACGGAACCGCTGGTTTAGGAGGGGCAGAATTAATCATGATTCAAGACACGGCGGCAACCCTCGTGTCGTTTCGCTGGAGTGTCCATGAGGGGGCACTGAAAGAATTTCGTCCGCTTGCGATCGCTCAGTATCTCGATCACATTCAGCATGTCCTCGCTCATCAAACATCAGAGCAGTTTCGCTGGCTGTTTCAGTGGGGTGAGCAAACGTTGCTGTTCGATCTAGTCATGAGTCCAGTCAAATTTCCCGATGGCTCTGCCTCCTTGGTCGTGGTCACTGGAAAGCAAGTGCCATCTTTAGAAGCGTCGCTGGGTGAAACTCAGGGCGAATCCTGTTTAATCCAAGACGTGCCATTCAGTCAAAACGAGGGGATTTCCTCGAATCGGTATCACCGTCTGCTGACCCAGATTGCGTGGAATGTTCGTCGGACATTAGATTTACCAACGATTTGGCAGCAAACTGTGACTGGCTTGGGAAATGCCTTAGGTTTGAGTTGCTGCATTCTCTGTCCCTATGAGTCACCCAGTGACACGGTACGAGTGGTGGCTGAATATGGTCAGGACAATCTAGCCTCGCTGTTAGACACCGAATTTCTGCTCAAGGATGAGCCGGATCTGACTCAAGCGCTGACTCGTCTACAACCAATCCGAACCCTCACTCCAGCCCTAAACGCAGGTGCCAAGGCTAAATCTAACGAACCCCTTCAAACTCGTTTGGCGGTTGCAACGCACTATCTAGAGCAGCCGAATGGATTGATTGTTATGTATCAATGTGATCCTAGCCGCCAATGGACACCAGACGAAATCGAGTTTATGCAGGAGTTGGCAGATCAGGTAGGCACTGCGATCGCTCACGCCAGTCTATTTGCCGAAAGTCAGGCACTCGCTACTGAATTGCAGCGAGTCAACTCTGATTTGCGCCAAAAACACCGCGAGCTTGAAGAAGCCCGCCACCAAGCAGAAGCCGCTTCCCATCTCAAGAGCGAGTTTTTAGCGAATACATCCCACGAACTGCGGACGCCGCTCAACGGCATGATCGGCTTTCTCAAGCTGATTCTAGACGGGATGGCAGAAGATCCCGAAGAGCAGCGAGAATTTTTAGAAGAAGCCCACCGATCGGCGATGCACTTGCTTGAAGTGATCAACGATGTGTTAGACATCGCCAAGATCGAGGCGGGCAAAATGCAGATCGAGCTGAGTCCCGTCAATCTTGACGAGCTATTGGCTCAGCTGGAGAATATGACACGGACTCAGATCCGTCAGAAATTTCTCAGTTTTGAAATTCAGCAGCCCGCGACTCACGATGAAATTATTCTTTACGGAAACTACCAGCGGCTGCTGCAAGTTTTGCTCAATCTGGTTGGCAATGCCATCAAGTTCACTCACGAAGGCGGCATTACAATTAGCGCAGAAGTGATCAAAAAACGGGTTGTCGTTCAAACTCAAGAACTTCCTGGCTTGGTTAAAATTCGGGTGGCCGATACAGGGATCGGGGTTTCCCTCGACAAACAGGACAAATTATTTCAGTCGTTTAGTCAGGTCGATGGCTCGCTAACTCGCCAGTACGGCGGAACTGGACTTGGACTTGCGATCTCGCAAAAGCTAGTTGAAGCGATGGGCGGAGTGGTGAACTTCTACAGCATGGGCGAAGGCTTAGGTTCGACCGTAACCTTCACGATTCCGCTATACCAGGAACCCGTAATGGTTACAACCTGAACGGATCGTCCCTAAAGTCTTTAAACTAGGAAGAGACAGACCAAGGAGAGATTGCATGACCGAAAAAGACGCTCGTGAATTATTTCGTGCTGCCTACGAGAATCGCTATACCTGGGATCACAATTTTCCTGGCTACACGGCTGATGTCACTTATGAAAGTGGCGATCAAACCTACACTGCGAAGGCGCGCATCAATGCTGACTGCACGTTCGAGGTGAGCGGCATTGACGATGAAAACGCGAAGAAAGCGATCGCAGGTCAAGTTTGGGAAATTGCTGTTCATCGCGTTCGTCGCTCCTTTGAAGAGACGCACGGTAAAAATATTTTTACCCTGGGTGATACCGACGAAACGGGAGCCGTTGAGGTGTTTGTCAAAGGAAAATCGATGGGCGATCGCTACAAGGTTCACAACAACGAGGTGAGCTTAGTGCATCGTCACATCCGCGATATCGTCGTCACGATTCACACCTATAGTAGCCATGACACCGGAAGCGGATACCTATCCCACCGCTACGATTCAGTTTACAGCGATCCCGAAACAGGCGAACTGAAGGGCGGCAAGAGTGACTTTGAAGACAACTACGAAAAGGTGGGCGACTACTACGTCCTGACGAGCCGCGTGATTCGGACAGAGCAAGATGGCAAGGTCAGCACCGAAACATTTGGATTTTCAAATATTGCACTGCTCGAACCTGCCAAGGTTCCTGCTTAAACTTGAGGGCAAAGAACCCTTCTTCATCCAGCGCTGTTTCTACAAGCTAGGATCGAATTAACTTCAAATCCATGTCCACACTAAAAGGTGAATTATGTCTCAAACATATGCACTAACTTCTGAAAATGTCGAAACGGTTCTTGATGAGATGCGCCCTTATCTGATGGCAGATGGTGGCAACGTCGAGCTTGTCGAGCTTGACGGCCCGATCGTAAAGTTACGGCTTCAAGGTGCTTGCGGGTCCTGCCCAAGCTCCACAATGACACTCAGAATGGGGCTTGAGCGTCGCTTGCGGGAAATGATTCCTGAAATTGCTGAAGTTGAGCAGGTGATGTAGACGAGATAGGGTGTAGGGTATGGGGAGGATAAATGTAGAGGAACGGCACGCTTAGCCTAGAAAACGCCTTCTCTACCAGTGCTGAAGCGCTGACCCCATACTTCACCCTATATTCTTCCATCTATGGCTCATCCTCTCTATGTTGCGTTCATTTGGCATCAGCATCAGCCGCTTTACAAAAGCCGAAGCAACTCCTCTGAATTGGGCGCACAGTACCGCCTGCCCTGGGTTCGGTTGCACGGCACGAAAGATTATTTAGATTTGGTACTGCTGTTAGAGCGATATCCAAACTTGCATCAGACGGTTAATCTCGTGCCATCGCTGATTCTACAGATTGAGGATTACGTAGCGGGTATAGCACTCGATCCCTATTTAACGACAACGTTGACTCCAGTAGAACAATTGAGCCTGGAGCAAAAAGAATTTATTGCTGACCACTTCTTTGATGCCAATCATCACACGCTGATTGATCCTCATCCGCGCTACGCAGAGTTGTATGGACAGCATCAGGATCGCGGGCGGAGTTGGTGCTTAGAGCATTGGAGTCTGCAAGATTACAGTGATTTGTTAGCGTGGCATAACCTGGCGTGGATTGACCCGCTCTTTTGGGATGATCCAGAAATTGAAGCTTGGCTTCAGAAAGGAAAAGATTTTACGTTAAGCGATCGCCAGCGCATTATTGCTAAACACCGCGACATTCTCAGTCGAATTATTCCGCAGCACCGCAAGATGCAGGAAGCGGGGCAGCTTGAGGTGACGACAACCCCGTACACGCATCCGATCTTGCCGCTCTTAGCGGATACTGACGCTGGACGGGTCGCCGTTCCGCAAATGGCACTCCCGCAGCAACGATTTCAGTATCCTGACGATATGAGCCGCCACTTGGAAAAAGCGTGGGGAATGTACAAGGATCGCTTTGGCTGTCCGCCTCGTGGCTTGTGGCCCTCCGAGCAGTCCGTGAGTCCGGCAATCTTGCCGGATGTGGCGAAACAGGGATTTCAGTGGCTCTGTTCCGATGAAGCGGTTTTAGGATGGACGTTGAAGCATTTCTTTAACCGGGATGAGCGAGGCACAGTTTACGAGCCGCAGTTGCTTTACCGTCCTTATCGGTTAGAGACGACTGCGGGAGATTTAGCGATCGTATTTCGCGATCACCGTCTGTCGGATCTGATTGGCTTTACCTACAGTGCGATGGAGCCAAAGCGAGCCGCGACCGATTTGATCGGACAGCTCGAAGCGATCGCACGCTCTTTAAAGTCGGGTAGCGGAACATTGGATCAACCTTGGCTGGTGACGATCGCGCTCGATGGTGAAAACTGCTGGGAGTTCTATCCCCAAGATGGCAAGCCGTTCTTAGAAACGCTGTATCAAACTCTCAGCGACGATCCAGATATTAAACTGGTCACCGTTTCAGAGTTTGTTGAGCAATTTCCGCCTACCGAAACCCTGCCTGCTGACCAGCTTCACAGTGGCTCCTGGGTCGATGGCAGTTTTACGACGTGGATTGGTGACCCTGCCAAGAACCGTGCTTGGGATCTGCTAACAGCGGCGCGGCAAACATTAGCCAATCATCCTGAAGCGACCGAAGAAAACAATCCTGAAGCCTGGGAAGCACTCTATGCCGCAGAAGGGTCAGATTGGTTCTGGTGGTTTGGAGAAGGGCATTCGTCCAATCAAGACGCCATGTTCGATCAACTCTTCAGAGAACATCTTGCCGCCCTGTATCAAGCCTTAGAGGAACCGATTCCTGAGAATGTTCGTCGCCCCGTAGAAATCCATACGTCACGGGGAGATCATCCACCCCAAGGCTTTATTCATCCTGTGATCAATGGTCAGGGAGATGAGCAGGACTGGGATAAAGCTGGACGAATTGAAGTCGGTGGCGCACGCGGCACGATGCATCGCAGTAGCCCGATTCAACGACTATGGTACGGCGTTGATCACCTCAATTTCTACATGCGTTTGGACTTTCAAACGGGAGTGCAACCTGGCAAAGAGATTCCGCCCGAACTGAATGTGTTGTGGTTTTACGCCAACAAAACCATGCACAATAGCCCGATTCCATTGATCGATTTACCCAATGAAGCACCGCTGAATTATCAGTTTCATCATCATCTTGGTGTGAATTTGATGACGCAAACCGTTTGGTTACAAGAGGCGGGAGAGCATTTCACGTGGCATTCGCGGGCAACTCGCGCTCAAGTTGGAGTGGGTAACTGCGTTGAAATTAGTGTTCCGTGGGCAGATCTACAAATTCCCCCCGATTCTTCGCTGAGAATTGCACTGGTGCTATCAGAAGGGGGACGCTATCGAGAATATTTGCCAGAGAATGCGTTAGTTCCAATCTCAGTGCCTTAGGCTGGGCTACAAGCATCAGGAGTTTGCTGACAAACTGCCACAGGCTCCTCTTTGTAGGCAAACTCCTCTCTAGATTGATTCCAATGCTCACCGATAGCCCTATCATCAAGGCATTCGTAAAGATAGAACAATGTCATCGAGTGCCTTAGTTGCAGGTCTTTGGGGATTGCTTGGCGGATCGGCACTAGTGCTGGGGGCATTTGTCGGTTATTTCGTGCGGTTGCCCCAACGGCTAATTGCAGCAATCATGGCGTTTGGGTCAGGGGTGTTGATTTCTGCACTTGCGTTCGAGTTGATGGACGAAGCCTATAAGGAGGGCGGCTTTGACTCTACGGCAATTGGCTTTTTGTCAGGCGCAGTGGTCTATACGATCGCGAATTTGATCTTGGCAAAGCAGGGAGCAAAACACCGCAAACGGTCTACAAGTCGCCAATCCTCTGAAGCTGAAGATCCAGGAAGCGGTTTAGCGATCGCGCTTGGCGCTCTTCTCGATGGCATTCCTGAATCGATTGTAATCGGGGTCAGTTTGATTAGCGGCGGTGTGGTCAACTGGGTTACAGTGGCGGCGGTATTTCTCTCGAATATCCCAGAAGGATTATCGAGCGCTGCCGGGATGAAGAAAGCGGGGCGACCGATCCAATATGTATTTGGCATCTGGGGCGCGATCGCACTTCTCTCTGCATTAGCCGCATCGTTTGGATACCTTATATTTAGTCACGTCTCAGTAGAAGTGGTAGCGGCAACTAACGCGATCGCGGCGGGCGCAATTCTATCAATGATTGCAGACACGATGATTCCAGAAGCGTTTGAGTACACGCACAATTTTGCAGGGCTAATTACGGTGTGTGGCTTTCTGGCAGCATTTATTTTAAGTAAGCTCTAGCAATCTTTTGAACTTCGCTTTAAAAACCTCTTCTGAGCTAGCGAAGCACTCCCGACCTTGCGGCTTCTAATTACGAAGATGCCTAGTAAAGAGAAAAGCCCTTGGGCGTCTGTCCGTGTTTCGACTCCAAGGGCTCCTCTTATTCGCTCTTTAACTCCTCACACGTCTATATTCCTGCTGATCTTCTGATTTTGCTATTCCCCTTAGGACAGATTCTGGAGTGGCTCATTCTGCGATGTGAATGGTTCAAGCTAAATGCAAGTAAGTGCTTGCACACCAATCACAATGCTTAGTAACGATGGAAAGACTTGCCCCAAACGTGGACGAACTCGCGATTGCCTCTTGAGCGCTGCCATTCAAGTGTTTGCCCAAGCGGGTATTGCGGGAGCGGCAACCCGACAGACCGTAAACACGCAAGCCGCCGGATTGTCACTAGATTTGCAGGGCATTGATGATTAAGACTTGAGCGTTAGTCGGTTCTATGGTGGTTCATAAGATTTCGATGAAAGCAGCTTATCAAGCAGGTTTCGCTTATTTCGGCAATTCCCCTTTGAAGAGGTGTAAACACCGATCTTCCGAATCGCGCTACCTTCTCTACAATGGCGATATCAAGATTTAAACGTGATGAGCAGGGGGGAACGCGATGCAGCCAACCGATCCCAATAAATTTACCGAAAAAGCCTGGGAAGCGATCGTTCGCACCCCGGAAATTGTCAAACAAGTCCAGCAGCAGCAGATCGAAACAGAACACTTGCTAAAAGCGCTGCTTGAACAAGATGGATTAGCCGCCAGCATCTTTAATAAACTTGGCGTTAACGTGCAGCAGTTGCGCGATCGCGCTGACGAATATATCAATCGTCAGCCTAAAGTTTCTGGCAGTGGCTCGTCGGTGTATTTAGGACGCAGCACCGACACCTTGCTTGATCGCGCTGAAGACTATCGTAAGCAGTTTGGCGACGATTTTATTTCGATCGAACACTTGCTGCTGGGCTATGCCAAAGACGAACGATTTGGCAAAGGGCTTTTGGCAGAATTTAGAATTACTGAAGCAAAACTAAAAGACGCGATCGCGCAGGTTCGGGGTAATCAAAAAGTGACGGATCAAACGCCTGAAAACAAGTACGAATCATTGGAGAAATACGGACGAGACTTGACCGACTATGCGCGGCAAGGCAAACTCGATCCGGTGATTGGACGAGACGACGAAATTCGCCGCACGATTCAAATCCTGTCTCGACGGACAAAGAATAACCCGGTGCTGATTGGCGAGCCGGGCGTTGGAAAAACCGCGATCGCGGAAGGTTTGGCTCAACGGATCATCAATGGAGATGTGCCAGAGTCGTTGCGCGATCGCAAACTGATTGCGCTCGATATGGGTTCTCTGATCGCAGGGGCAAAATATCGCGGTGAATTTGAGGAGCGCTTAAAAGCCGTTCTGAAAGAAGTCACAGACTCGCGTGGGGCAATTATTCTGTTCATTGACGAGATTCATACCGTTGTGGGTGCAGGCGCAACTCAGGGCGCAATGGATGCCGGGAACCTGCTGAAGCCGATGTTGGCACGGGGAGAGTTGCGTTGCGTTGGTGCAACCACGCTGGATGAATATCGCAAATACATCGAAAAAGATGCAGCTCTCGAACGACGTTTCCAACAGGTTTTCGTCGATCAGCCTTCCGTGGAAGACACGATCTCGATCTTGCGGGGGTTAAAAGAGCGCTATGAAGTCCACCATGGCGTCAAGATTTCTGACAGTTCATTAGTTGCAGCGGCGACCTTATCCAATCGATACATCAGCGATCGTTTCCTGCCCGATAAAGCGATCGACCTGGTAGACGAAGCGGCGGCCAAACTAAAAATGGAGATCACATCAAAGCCAGAAGAACTAGATGAAGTCGATCGCAAAATCCTGCAAATGGAAATGGAGCGCTTGTCGCTACAAAATGAATACGACAACGCTTCACGCGATCGCTTAGAACGACTTGACCGGGAACTGGCCGATCTTAAAGAAGAGCAAAGCCGCTTCAACGCTCAATGGCAAGCCGAAAAAAGCATCATTGACCAGTTGCGGACGCTAAAAGAAGAGATCGATCGGGTCAACATCGAAGTTCAGCAAGCCGAGCGAGATTACGATCTCAACCGCGCTGCCGAACTGAAGTACGGTAAATTGACCGATTTAAACCGCCAGTTGCAAGAAGCTGAATCACAGCTTTTGCAGACGCAGAAAAGCGGAAAGACCTTGCTGCGAGAAGAAGTGACCGAATCAGATATTGCCGAAATCATCTCTAAGTGGACAGGCATTCCGGTCAGTAAGCTGGTCGAATCGGAGATGCAGAAACTGCTGCACCTAGAAGATGTGCTGCACAAGCGCGTGATTGGACAGGATGAAGCCGTGACAGCGGTTGCCGATGCCATTCAGAGATCGCGAGCAGGACTTGCTGATCCAAACCGTCCGACTGCCAGCTTCATCTTCCTAGGTCCTACGGGCGTGGGTAAAACTGAGCTTGCCAAAGCGCTGGCGTCTTACCTATTTGACACCGAAGAAGCGATGGTGCGAATTGACATGTCGGAGTACATGGAGAAGCACGCCGTGTCACGCCTGATCGGTGCGCCTCCGGGATATGTCGGATACGAAGAAGGCGGACAGTTAACCGAAGCCATTCGTCGCCGTCCGTATTCTGTGATCCTGTTTGATGAAATTGAGAAAGCGCATCCTGACGTATTCAACGTGATGCTGCAAATTCTTGATGATGGTCGCGTCACCGATTCTCAAGGTCGCACGGTGGACTTTAAAAACACAATCATCATCATGACTTCTAATATTGGATCGCAATACATCTTTGAGTATGGCGGCGATGATACCCGTTACCCAGAGATGCGATCGCGCGTGATGGAGGCACTGCGAGCTAGTTTCCGTCCCGAGTTCTTAAACCGGATTGATGACACGATTATCTTCCACAGCTTGCAGAAGTCGGAGCTACGCGAGATCGTCAAGATTCAAATCAAGCGATTGGAGCAACGATTGGCAGAGCGGAAGATGTCGCTCAAGTTGTCGGATTCGGCGCTCGATTTCTTAGCAGAATTGGGCTTTGATCCGGTCTATGGAGCGCGTCCCCTGAAGCGGGCGATTCAGCGGGAATTGGAAACTGCGATCGCGAAGCAGATCCTACGCGGCGAATATACAGATGGAGATACCATCTTTGTCGATGTAGGTGAGACAGAGCGGTTGGAGTTTAAGCGATTGCCGTCTGAAGTGCTGACAACGCAATAACACGCAGCTAAATTCTCTAAGTAGGGTGGGAAATTTTCCACCCATTTTTTTGTCTAAATACGAATTACTAACGTTGATGATAAAGTGCAGTTGCAAAGTTTCTGGCGAGATGTTGAATGACTAGAGTAATGGGCAAGCGATCGCGAAAGTTTTTGCTGCGATTTGCGATCTTTTATGGGTTGATATGCTTTGCTCTTTACTTTCAACAACAGCGTCTCATTTTCATTCCCTTCCATGATTTAGAACATACTCCAAAGCTTTATCAACTTAAATACGAAGACGTTTGGATCCCCATTTCAACATCGACTGGCAAGGTTGAACGGATGCATGGTTGGTGGATTCCTGCTCAGAAACCTGGTGCTCCTGTGATGTTGTACCTTCATCACAATGCAGCCAATATCGGTGCAAACGTTAGTCAAGCATTGCAATTTCACAAATTGGGTTACTCCATTTTCTTGTTTGACTACCGAGGTTTTGGTCAAAGTGAAGGAGAATTTCCAACTGAATCTCAAGTCTACGAGGATGCTCAAGCCGCTTGGAGTTATTTAACCCAAATGCGCAAAGTTCCTTCAACTCGAATCATTTTCTACGGTCATTCTGTAGGTGGGGCAGTAGCAATTGATCTCGCTGCCAAGCATCCAGAAGCCGCAGCATTAATTGTACAAAGCTCGTTTACAAGTATGCGTGACATGACCAAGCGGCTTGGTTTGTACTGGCTATTTCCAGTCGAATTGTTATTAAGACAAAAATTTGAGTCACAAGAAAAAATGAAATCTATAAAAATGCCCGTTCTCATTATTCAAGGTACTCAAGATTTACAAATTTCTATTGAGATGGGAAAGAGTTTATACGCTGCGGTAGCCTCTAATTCCAAACAACTGCTGATTATTCCAAACGGCGGACATGACAACCACATGGCTAAGGAGTACACGCAGGTTGTTCAGCAATTTGTTGAGCAAGCCGTAAAGTAGAGTGTGCAAACCGCGAGCAACCTTGATTCGCACAAACTCTGATCTGCTTCGTGCGATCACAGAGTTCATGCTGACAAAACCTGTTTTCATCCGGGCAAAACCTAATTTCATCTGAATAAAACTAGGTTCTGTTGACTTTTCACCGCAACCAGATCAAGGTGCAGGCAAAACA